>CAJQKK010000065.1 GCA_905478895.1 uncultured Flavobacteriales bacterium
GGGACATGCGCTACGAGAAGGCCGACGACTTCGACGGGCTCCTCATGTGGTGGGGGACGTTGAGCGGTCCGGTCGCGCCTCCCGGTGATTACACGGTGGAGTTGGCGGTGGACGGTGATACGCTGGTTTCGTCCTTTGAGGTGCTGATGGATCCGCGCGCCGAGTGCTCACGCGAGGACCGCATTGCACAGTTTGAATTCCTCAAAAGCATCCGGGATAAGGTCGATGAGACCCACGACGCCATCCGCCACATGCGTTCGGTCAAATCCCAAGTCTCCGGCCTCCTCGGGCGCTTGGACGAGGGCGATTACTCCGCCATTTTTGAGGAAGGGCGCGCGCTCGATTCGCTGATGACGGCAGTGGAGGAGGTCCTCTACCAAACCAAACTTAAAAGCAACCAAGACATGCTCAATTTCCCCATCAAACTCAATAACAAGCTCGCTCACGTGGGCTCATTGGCGAGCATGGGCGTGTATGCGCCCACCGAACAGATGGTCGGGGTGCGCGACGAAGTCACGGCGCTAATCGATACCGAGCTCGCGAAATGGCATGCCCTGCGCGACGAGCGGTTGCCGGCGTTTAATGCGCTGATCCGTGAAAGCGCGATTGATTTGATCGGTGTGCCGGAAAACTAAATTTTAGTTTGAAATCTATTTATCACGCATTTCAAACTTAACTTAAACGATTCAGCCGATTCGCACCTTCCCTTGGGAACGGGGAGATTCGCCATTGCTGTACTTGACCCTAGTTATCAATGAATCCAGTTGCAGTCTCTCCGTGGAAGATTTTATTGTGGGCGATCGGCCTACTGTTGCTTGCAAACAACGCAACCGCTGACGTTCACAATGATGCATCGGAAATTGATCGCTTGAGCCGTCATGCCAGAACGCTACTGGACGTAGCTGTGCACACTGAAAATGATCCGAAATTCCTCGACTGGGCTGAGTCCTACTGTGATTCGCTTGAAGCTTTGCCCAATGGGGAAAGTGCCGCATCAGACTTCAGAGAACGAATCGCCCAGACACGCGATATCTGCGCGGATAATTTGAACCACCGTGCCCCCATTTTGGAGATGTTTCGCGGCCGCCCGGCGTACATGGGGATGGCGGATGATGCGGTGGAATATGCCTTAGAAACGGCAATGGATGCGCTGTTACGCAAACCCGTGGCATTTCAGAGCACAACGATGATTTCGGACGGTGCGTTGATGGCTGTGGTGCAGAAAGGCACCGTGCCTGATGACCTCTGGGAGATTGGGATTGATGCCTTGGATGTGGCAACGAATTACACATTTACCCGTGTCATGAAAGAGCCGCTGACTTCGTTGGACTCTCTCGTTGCGCGCGTTCAATTGAATCCAACTCCAGTGTTGCTCGAGGAACTCGCAGATTCTTTGCAAGTCGACCAAATCGGGCTGTTCTCGATGCAGGTTAAGGATGTGGTGGAAGAACGGCTTTGGAACGTGGGTATGGATTTTAGGGTGTGGGATCGCACCACAGGCTTCGGGCCGCAATCGATGGGACTCGGATTTTGTGAAGATAAAACGGGCGATCCCATCCTGTTGAATCTGCTCGATTTGATTGCGTGGAGTTTCCTCCTGCTCATTGGTATCGCGACTTTTGAATTCATTAATTGGAGGGGGCTATTTGCCAATACTAAGGGGATGTTGGGTGTATTCCTCGCGCCTTTCGTGATTCTAAGAATTACCGCTAGTCGCATTCCTCGGACGGCGTTATTCCTGGTTCTCCCCATCGCTGTTGCTTTCATCACCATCAGCTTGGTCGCGGGTTGGGTGCCTGGACCGACGACCCACTACCAAGAATTAGACGCAAAGCTTTGGGTCATTGGGATGGCATTCGTCATGTCGTTGCTTCCGACTGTATTGAATTTTTTCGTGCTCAATCGATTGCGGCTCGATGGGTTTCACAGCATGGCATCTTACCGAGATCTCGCCAATGTGTCCTTGTTCGGCTCTTACGTGCCGTTTATTTATTTGAATGAAGTGAACGGCACCCCACTTGGGCTTGAGTTTGCAGTGGTACTTGTTGTAGCGACTTGGATGGCGGCGGACCTGCTTGCATTCAACGTGAATGAGGTGTTTTCCAAAAAGCAATCGCCTCGTGCGAAAGGGGTGGGTGCGCTTGGGTTGTTGGTGGGGATGGCCGTCGTTGTGGTTTTGACTTTTGATATGATTGGTGAGGCCTCGATGATGATGTCACTGCAGTTGAGCTTGATGGGCGGTGTGGCTAACCTCGTATGGCGTCCCCTGATGAAGTGGGCACACAAGAGCGATGCGGCGACTAGCCAATCGACGCAGCGTGGCGAGAATTTGGAAGCTGGAGGGTTTATTGGTTCAGTGGTGCCGGAGTTTCAAACGGGGCTTAATCGCATACAGGCGCCTCAATTTGCAGCGGGTTTTGTCAAGGGCCCACGCGGGATAGGTAAAACACGCTTGGTGCAAGAATGGCGCAGCCGACTGCAAACAGAAGAAACGGCGTGGATTGTGTTTTTTGGTGATTGCGATGAGGTGCAGGATGAGGGGCATTTAGCGTTTGAACCATTCGTAGAAGCGTTTGGTGCTTTCTTGAACATTGAAGAAATTCAAGATCGGACGGCGGCTTTTGATGCGATTGGTCAATCGGTTTTTGGTGTGATTGCGGATGTGGCACCGGTTCCTGTTGATATGGGGGCGGTGGAACGGGATGTCAAGCAATCGCTAGAGGATTTTGCCATGCATTTGGTTGAGCGGCTGGAAAAGGCCCCTGGTTCCATGTTGCTGATTTTGGATGATCTCCAATGGCTCGATGCGGATTCGAAGCGGCTGTTGGAGGTTTTTTGGGGGATGGTTTCCCGAAACCCGAACCTCAGCGGGCGCATGAAACTCATTTGCACGTACCGTGTAAGTGGATCCAACGCCTCTGATCGATTGGGCGAAGCTGAATTTGATTCATTGATGGATTCCATTGGTGGGCAACCGCTCATGACGGAAACGTCTTTTGTGAGCAAAGACTTTGTTGTGGGGCTCAGTAAAATGAATGAAAACTTCACGCTTTCGAAACAGAGCTTGAATGACTTGAATGAGCTATTCAATCAACGGCAGGCACAGCCGGATGAGGACGGTAAGCAGGTGGTGACTCCGTTGTATATCATCCGCAACATTGATCAGATGCAAGCGTTGGGTGCACTCAAGCCAGGTTCGGATGGGTGGGTGTTGACACGTTCGTTGACTGCAGATGACCTCCTGAACTCAGAAGAGATTGACATCCATTACCACGAGTTGTTTAGGCAGTATCCAGCCAAATGGATGCGTGTTTTGGAGAGCGCATCTATTGTAGGTAGAAGCTTTGACGCGACGGTGCTGGCAGCAGTCTGGGGACATGAATTACTGGATGTGTTAGACTTTTTGGAGCAATTGGAAGGTCAGGGTATTTTGCAGGATATCCGAGAAGAGGACAATGTCTATCGGTTTAAGGACAAGCGCGCCATCGCTGCCATCAAGTCGTTCTATCCCAACGCATCGGGCGACCGCAACGCGCGCCAAATTGTGATTGAATACAACAAGCGCCTTCTCGCGGCGGATGCTGGAATGGTGCAGAACCGTGCCTTGCATTCCAATACGGATTTGAGGCGCTACCTCCAGCGCTTAACGAAAATTCCCGGAGGGGTCACCAAAGGTGAAGATGCGTCGCTTTTGATGGAGGAACTTGCCATTCGATTTGCGATTGATGCAGAGGCTTTGGGAACCTCTTCATTGGAGAAGCTGGCTTCTGATGCTCAGCGCTGGGGCAGCTGGAAGATGGCCCAATGGATTGATGTTCTGCTCAAGGTATTGGGGTCGGATTCGCTGGAAGCGCAGTCCCTTCTTGACAAACAGGGGCGTTGGAACCCAGCTTCGGAAGGGTTCTTAGGTGCTTACGTTCGATTGCTATTCGATCGTAAACACGGGCTGAAACTGGAGCCCGGAGTACATCAATTCTTGTCAAAAGAGGAAAGGCATGGTATAGGGGACGATTCGGCACAAAATGCCCAAGGCGGAGTCTGGGTAGGAGTAGTGGCTTTGCTGCTAGACCATCCTCATGCGAAGGATGAAGACCGTCAATTATTGGCCGCAGCGTGGCGGGCTCAGCCGCCCTTGATGGGAACAGACCACTTGTTGGTTTTGAAGCGGTTCGAAATTGAGTTGTGGGAACAAAGTGCAGAAAGCACGGAGGAGGTCATCCAACGATGGGAGACTCACTGGGCTGAGGTGGTGCTTGGCAGTACAGTTCGACAGCGAAAAGTAGTCGCCAAGGCAGTTCTGCGTCGGCTATTGGATCGATCCAAGGATATTCACGCTGGGGTCGATTGGTTCATTTGGAATGAAGGGCAATTGCGCTCCGCCGAAGGAAGAATTCAGTTGGCTTGGGTGAGCGTTTTGGAAGAGACTCTCTTGGCAAATAACTATGCGCGCCGATTGCTCTGTCGGGAGCACGAACAGCAACTGAGAACCTGGTTTGAGGAGTTGAATCAATACCTCGATCTCCGGTTCGAGCCGAGTCGCTTCTCTGAAGAAATTTTGGCTGCACGTATTGCACGTATTCAGTGTGAAATTGAGTGGCAAACTTTGACAGAAGAGGAGTTCGAAAATGCCGGTAGAGATTTGCTCGCCTACGTTGGGCAATTTGATTTCGTCCCAGCTATGCACCGTGCAGATGCCTTCGCAGTTGCAGCCAGGGTTACAAAGCCCAAGGAGGCCGCTGGCTTATTGGAAGAGGAATACCGCATCTTGATTGAGTTGGATAAGGCCATCCCGCAGATAGAGGAAATTTGTAGCGTGTGCTCACGACTGAGCATGCATCATCGCAATAGACTGCAAGATGCAGATGCTTCCCTCCGTTGGGCCGAAGAGGGGGTGAAATGGGGAGTCAAGGTCAAAGCGCAGTCGCCAGAGTTTGACTTGGGGGCTAGTCATTATTACGTGGGCGCGGCGTTGGTAGAATTGGAGCGACATGAAGAGGCTGCACAGGCCTTTGAGCGCGCCCTTGAAGGAGCGGATCCCACGACAGATGAGGTGATGCACAAGGTTTCCATCATCCAGATGCACCGCGGAGCTTCGCTCATAAAGGCCGGCGATGAACAGGGAAAGGAGGTGTTGAAGGAGGCTATAGCCAACCTGGAATCCCCGCAAATTGCATCCTTAGTAAGCCCCGTCAATCTGAATCGTATTGCTTCTATGAAAGAGCTTTTGTGACGAGATCGAAAGGTGTACATGTAGGTCTCTCTGATATCTACGTTTTTCAAAAGAAATAATGCAGCCATGACCATATCGAAGATAATTGCGAATCACTTTCCGAATTTCGATGCACATCAAGAGCATGAGCTTTTTCTTCAACTGATATTCCTCGAGAAAAAGAAATTCGATGAAGCATCACAATTGGGACCAATGGTGCGTTCGCGAATTGGTCTGCGTGAGAGAGAATTGCATCTTAAGCGTTTGGGCGCTCTATGCCTGAGTTGACCCATTTACTTATTACCTTTTTGCGTCGAGAAATATCGAATTACATGGAATTATCAAAGAACGAGAAGCAGGAAATCCGTCAAGACCTTGCAGCGGACGCCGAGGCTATCTTGAACAAGATGGAGACGCTCAAAAGCAAGTTAAGCGAGAAGGACTGGCATTTTGATCAGTACCTTGACTTCATCAAGCAAGATTTGGATAAGTTTTTAAGTAATTTGAAGTGAAATGATTGAAAAGAAAGTACTTAAGGCTGGCGTTGCCAAGCGCAAGATTTCGGCATGTGCCAAAAAGGGAGGGTATGACATCGATTTGATGGACTATACAGAGATGGAAGATGCGGCAGCTCAAGCTTTAGCTGAGTGCAGTTTTGCTCTTGACCTCAGGAATCTGCAGTCATTAACCGATGAAGCGGCGGAATACTTAACAAAGCACAAAAAGTCGATTAATCTCGAAAGTGTTGTTGAATTAACCGAAAAAGCGGCCAAGCACCTTGCTCAGAAACAGAGCTTCATTGCGCTCGGAATGACAACGTTATCCACAGAACTGGCACAAATATTTTCGGAAGCGATTGCCAAGATTAAATGGATAAAGTTGACGTCATTGGACGGGTCGGATGGGAACTTAGCGTTGGCTCAGCATCTGAAAAGTTCGAACATGATCATTCATTGTCATACGCTGCGTAGAGAAAATGTGGATGAACGTATTCTGAAGGAAATACCGGACTTCAAAGGATGACGCTACGTTGACGCATCGCAATTAATTCTGACCATGAGCATTGAAGAATTTGTAAAAAAGCATAGCCTGGAGCCTGCAGATAAGGTTAAGCGCATTATGCCTTCAGGATTTTAGGGTGATCAAAGCCTGGATGAGGTAGTGAGTGTCGAAGACAAGAACTGGCTAGTAAATAACTTTTGTCAGTGGAGTCTCGAGCCATTTAAAAGCCTGCAGTCGCTGGATTTGACAAATTGCGAAAGCGCAAAGCCCGCTGCGGATTTTTTCAATTCTGCTAGCCTCGAAGAGTTGATTAAGATGGGGGGTGAGTTGAAGTTGGTCATAGGATTCGCCGGTCTGACCAATCTCCGACGCATCAAACTCTCCGCCGTTCATATCACGAGTACAAAACTCTATTACAGCAAATCGAACCCGAAGGGAACTGAAAGTTATCACTGAGGGGTTTAACGAAAAGCACATCAATCATCAAGGTAACTTGAGTTGAACAAGGGGGGCTTCATTCTCTGGCGCGAAAGTATTGTCTTGCGCGAGAATGCATTGGCCCTGGACCGAAATAAAGACTAGAATAGCGAAGGCGTGTGTGTGGAGTTTCATCTTTTAAACTTTAGCTCCAATCTAGAACGAAAATAGGGCGATGAATTAAGTCCAGCGGGGAGCAGGTGGGATGTCGGTTTTTCGAAATTTTGAGTATCGCGTTTTCACTTTAATCCTAATTGATTTAATTTGCATCAACATCCTCCCAGTAAAAGAAGTGACCCTATCTGAATTTCAAGCAAAATCCCACGATTGGCAATGGAACATAATGTGGGATGAAGGCAAGTGCTTGCTGTCCAAAATTGTGGACGATGCCTACGTCATTACCCTATTCAAGATTGAGGGTATTTATGTTGTTTCGGCCGTGAATCGCCGTGAAAGAGACCCCTTCTTTTTTGAGAGTTTTGATGCACATCCGGACGTTCTTGAGATCAAAGGGCAACCGTTTGACTTTATGAAAGCTATCGTCGAAGACAATGAATCGGATTGAACTGGAGATTTT
>CAJQKK010000066.1 GCA_905478895.1 uncultured Flavobacteriales bacterium
TTTCAAGCTCTGTGACACTGATTTTTCGGATTTCGACTTCAATGCCGAGATCATTTGCAAGCGTAATGACTGAATCGCGCGTCACTCCATTGAGAATGGTGTCACTTGTTTCGGGAGATACTAGCTTACCGTTAATGACAAACATTGCATTCATCGTTCCACTTTCTTCGATGAATTCATGGGTTGAGGCATCTGTCCAGAGCAATTGGTCGTATCCTTCCTGATGGGCCAATTGGGATGGATACAATGAACCCGCATAGTTTCCCGCGGCTTTTGCGAATCCCGTTCCGCCTGGCGTAGCTCGGGTGTAATGTCGCTCCACTTTCACGCGAACTGCCCCCTTGTAATATGCGTCTACAGGGCAAGTGAATATGCTAAAGGTGTATTTGTCACTGGAACGAACCCCAACAAAGGAATCGGTCGCAATCATGAAGGGTCGGATGTAAAGGGAGGCCTCGTCTCCGTCAGGCACCCATGCCTGGTCAATATCTACCAATGCGGCGAGTGCCTCCATGAAGATATCCTCTGGAACTTCCGGCATGCACATGCGCCGCGCTGAGATGTTAAACCGTTCTATGTTTTTGCCGGGACGAAAAAGAGACACGGATCCGTCTTTGGAGCGATACGCTTTCATCCCTTCAAAAATTGCCTGACCATAATGAAACACCATAGAAGCGGGGCTCATTGTAAAAGGTCCGTAAGGCTCAATCGCTCCGCGTTGCCATCTTCCCTCCTCGAAATCCATCACAAACATGTGATCTGAAAAGACGCGACCAAAATCTAAATTGCTGAAATCAACTTGATCGAGTCGAGAGGTTTCAGTTTGGTGCACATCAAAGGAGCGAGTTGTATCTATCTTCATCTGGCTTACGTCTGTCATTTAGCGTTTTGCAAAAGTCGCTTTTTCCTTGCCAAACTCCAAATATGAAGGCGTTTTTTGGCCGGAATTAACTGTTCGTGAACAGGAACCGATTTGGGCTGACAAATCCCGATTTCACAGCATACATCACCATCGATGCAGTGTTATTTACACCTAACTTTTGCATGATGTTTTTGCGATGCGTATTCACCGTGTGACTACTCAGGAATAGCTTTTCGGCAATTTGGACGTTGGTCTTGCCCTCGGAGATGTGGGTCAAAACTTCTATTTCTCGCTCGGTGAGCAAAATGGGGTCGCATGTATAATTGGCCAATTCGAGATCGCTGACATCAATGTTTTCAGCTTGGATGGCCCCGAGAATCTGGCCGCAAAAGAATGTGCCTCCGTTGCTTGTTTCTTCAATCGCTTCGAGCACTTCGTCCATTGAGCAATCCTTCTTGACATAGCTGGTGATGCCTGCTCTTAATGCATTGACAATGCTTTGACCACTGTGTGAGGAAGTGATAGCCAGGAGCCGAGTTTTCTTGCTCAATCTCGAGCAAGCTACCACCGTGTCAACCGAAAAACCCGAAGCAAGACAGTCCATTACAATGAGGTCTGGCTTGTTGGATTTTAACCAACTTTCTAAATCTTCTCCTGTTTCGATTTCAGCTACGACATTGTATCCGGGCTTTGCGTCAAGGATGCTTTTTAGTCCGTATCTGAAAACGGGACTGCTGTCGGCGATGGCTATAGAAATCGAGGCGCTCATGAAGTTGCAAAAGTACGGATTTAGTTGAATGCGATTATAGCTGTTTTGACTGATTGATTAAACGTATCCCGCTTCCTAAAGTTGAAATTTCATTCCTTCGTTCGCCAGGACGACATGGTTGAAGACGCTTCTCGCTTCATCAGCTAGCACTTCCTCATCTCGATACCTGCTTGAGAAATGTCCGATTACCAATTTTTTCACCTGTGCATCAGCCGCAATTTGCGCCGCTTGTTTCGCTGTGCTGTGTCCCGTCTCTTTGGCTTTGCGTCGCTTGTCATCCAAGAAGGTGGCTTCATGGTAGAGTAAATTAGCATTGCGTGAAGCTGTTCGCACGGCATCACAGGGACGAGTGTCGCCGGAATACACGTAGCACAAGGGGGCTGCTTTGCTGTGGCATGCCTGAGCGCATGGGATCAGTGTACCATCCAAACGCTGCACATCCTTGCCTTTTTTCAATTGAATGATTTCCGATCGCTGGAGTTTAAGCGCTTCGATTTGAGCCTTTTTGACGTTGAGCTCTGGAGCTTCAAAATAAAATTGATAGCCATAAGCTTCGATGCGATGTTTCACAGGGAAACTAGAGATTCGCGCCCCTTTTTCTTGCATCGAGACATGCATGCCATTGGGATTGGCTGCGACGAAATTCAGCTCAAATTTTAAATGGGTTTCAGTGAATTTAAGCGCCGTCTTCACATAAGGTTCAAGCGTTGACGGGCCGTGAATGATGAGTGGTCGCTCTCTGCCAAGTAGATTCAGACTTCCGATAAGCCCGGGCAGCCCAAGAACATGATCACCGTGCATGTGTGAGATGAAAATGCGCTCAATCTTTTGAAAGGGAATCCGATGGAGCCGCAATCCCAGTTGAACTCCTTCACCTGCATCCAAGAGCATCCATTGCCCGTTCCAGTTAATGGCTTGTGCAGTTGGAAGGTGCCGTAAAGTAGGCGTGGCCGCCCCGCATCCTAATATCGTGATTTCGAACTGCACGGTTCAATTCGGAATGAAAATGGAGCCATTGTTGGCTCCATTTTTCCGTTCATAGCGTCAGCATTAAATCAGTGCTGAATCAAAAGTCGTTTGGTGGATCTTTTGCCGTCGGACACAACGTGCACGACATACATTCCATTCGACCAATCATATGCGTCAAAAACACCGTTCGCAGGCACGTTGCGCAATTCATAGTCGCTCATGATTCGGCCGGATAAATCACTGATGATGAGCGTTCCCATAGACGGAAGTCCCGTTATGCTGAATTGATCGGTCGCAGGGTTGGGATAGACATTCCATTGGGTGGTGTTGACTTCACTAATTCCATCCGGAGTATTTTCACCAATGACATCCAGAATGTATCCAGAGAATTCATACGGCTGTGCAACAGGCACACCAAACACGGTAACGAAAGCTTCAACTTGAAGGGTCATTTGGTAAACACCGGCTGTAGAAGGTGTTCCTTCAATGGATGCACAGTATTGAGCTCCTGAAATCAACGTGCAAGGATCCGGTGAACCGCCCAAGTTGTTGCAAACGATGTCCAAACCTATATCGGTTAGAGAAACGACCTCAAGGGTCGTAGTGTCTGTTAGAACCGTTGTTAAAAGCACAACAGAATCCAACGGGAGTGCGAACAAGGGATCGATCGCCGACGCGTCGGTGGGAACGAGTACATGGAAGATGTCTGCGTATGGCGTGTCGACATATGCAGTGTCAAACTGATCACCTACCGACGGGTCAGGCGATGCGCCCCACTCAGCTTCGCCGAAGTCAAAATCAGGCTCGCATTGGGCATTGCTCGTGATGGCGGAAACCATCATAAGAGAAATGGCTAGAATTTGGTAGAAATACTTCATGGTTGGGTTATTCTGATTCTTGGTTGTCGTCTAATTGTGCTTCTGTCATTTCCATAACCAAGAAGTCAAATCCTTCTGACGCGGTTGGCACAATGGTTAGAACGCGATCAAGTTGGCTAATTTGAATGAGTTTTTCTACAGAGGCCTGCAGGCCTGTGAGCACGAATTTGCCATTGGAATCACGGCACAGTCGATTCCCGATGAGCACGGCACTGAGGCCTGAGCTGTCGCAATAGCGCGATTCAGATAGGTCCAGTACAATGTGATTGGTGCCTTCTTTTGCCACTTGCACCAATTCACTTTTTAAGTCTGGCGCATGCAATGCATCCAGCTTTTCGACATGGGATTTGACGGTCGCGATATTATCGCGTATTTCGGTGGAGAATTTCATGAATCGATTGTATGCTGTAAATATAGGAGAATCTTCCTTTCGAATGATTATCGCCTCATAGCCAGTAGATAAAGCACGGCCATGCGGATTGCAACGCCGTTCTCAACTTGCTGCAAAATGATGGAATGCTCACTATCGGCGACATCACTGGAAAGTTCAACCCCACGATTTATGGGGCCAGGGTGCATGATTGTAATGGGTTTGTGCAATGAATCGAGTCGATTCTTGTTCAAACCAAATTCAACGGCATACTCGCGCAAAGTAGCAAAGTAAGGAACCCTATTATCTCCTTGTCGTTCCAATTGAATGCGAAGCATGTTTACCACGTCACACCACTTCAGGGTCTCATCTAAGTTGTGACTAACTTCGACTCCCATGGATGCAATGTGTTTTGGAATGAGGGTCTTAGGCCCGCAAACACGAACGTTCGCACCCAGAAGTTTTAAGCACAATATATTGCTGATCGCCACCCTTGAATGTCGAATGTCGCCTACAATGGCGACGTTCACGCCTGCAAGATCACCGAGTTTTTGCCGCAAGCTAAAGGCATCCAATAGCGCTTGTGTGGGATGCTCGTGCGTTCCATCTCCAGCATTGATTACAGGCGTATTGATTTTATTAGCGAGGTACTGCGGAGCGCCTGGATGCGGGTGGCGCATGACAACCATGTCCACCTTCATCGCTAAGATGTTATTGACGGTATCGGTGAGTGTCTCCCCTTTCTTTACGGAAGAATTGCCTGCTGTGAAGTTGACGACATCGGCGCTTAGACGCTTTTCGGCCAGTTCAAATGACAAGCGAGTTCGGGTAGAATTTTCAAAAAAGAGATTCGCGACAGTGAAATCTCGAAGAGAGGGAACTTTTTTGATAGGACGATTGATGACCTCTTTGAACTCCGTTGCGGACTGAAAAATCAATTCCAAATCATTTTCCGTCAAACCACGGATGCCGGTTAGGTTGTGAACGGATAAGTGATTCATTCGGGCTTTTTATTCAAGAGCATGACACGACAGGTCGATCGTTGTTCACTCCATATAACTTGCACGTATTGCCAATCGATGCTGTCAATTGATTTGCCAATGAATTGCGGCTCGATAGGCAGTTCTCTCTGAAATCGTCGATCAACTAGGACCAGCAGTTTGACGGTTTCCGGTCGGCCATGGGCAAGCAAGGCATCCAATCCCGCACGAATGGTTCTGCCCGTGAATAAAACATCGTCCACCAAAATGACATCCCTTCCTTCGACGAGGAACGGCATGGTGGTGGATTGGGGTGTTATTGGTTTTTCTCTCCGCCTAAAATCATCCCTGTGAAAAGTGCTGTCAAGACCGCCACAATTGATGGTGAATCCAGGCAGGAGCTGTTCGAGCTTGACTTTCAATATTCTCGCTAGATCGTAACCACGCGGTTGCAATCCAACCAAATCGGTTTTGTTGAAATCATGATGCTCCAGCAACTGATGGGCCAAGCGGTCTATGACACGCTCGAAAAGCTCCTCATCCATGAGAATTTGTGATTCCATCAGTGCAAAGATAGTTTTGAAACAAAAAAGAGGAGCACTTGGTGCCCCTCTTTTTCATAGCATTTAAGATTGGAGCTTACGACTCCTCTCCAGCTTCACTGGATTCATCTTTTTTGGTCGCAGCCTTCTTGGCCGGAGCTTTTTTAGCCGCAGCCTTTTTCGCTGCAGGCTTTTTCGCTGCAGGCTTTTTCGCTGCGGGCTTTTTCGCAGCCGCTTTCTTCGCTGGCGCTTTCTTCGCCGGAGCTTCTTCTGCCGCCGGAGCTTCTTCAGCCACCGGAGCTTCTTCTGCCGCCGGAGCTTCTTCTGCCGCCGGAGCTTCTTCTGCCGCAGCAGCCGCTTTTTTCGGAGCTGCTTTCTTTGGAGCGGGCTCTTTTTCTTTCGTTGCCTCTGGTGCGTCATCCATCTGCTCTTTCAAAGCAGAAAGCACATCCAAATCGCCGAATGTGCTGCGTTCGACGTTGGAATTGACTTCATTCATCATGCGGTTTCCACCACCACCCGTTCGAGGCTTGCGCTCTTTAGGTGCTGAAGCAACAGGCGCTTCTTCGAATGTTCGCGTATGACTCACAGTGATGCGCTTCGCATTGCGATTGAACTCAAGAACAACAAAATCTGCACTTTCTTCAAGGGCAATGGCTGTTCCATCTTCTTTGGTTAAATGCTTGGCATTGCATGAACCTTCCAATCCGTAAGGCAGAGCGATTGCAGACTGGTTTCCTTCGATTTTAACGACCGTACCTGAATGCTTCGATCCAACGGCAAAGATTGTTTCAAAGACCTCCCACGGATTCTCCTCGAGTTGTTTGTGCCCCAAACTCATGCGACGATTGTCTTTATCGAGTTCAAGCACGACTACGTCAATGGTGTCGCCAACGCTGCAAAATTCAGATGGATGCTTGATTTTCTTTGACCAGCTGAGATCAGAGATGTGCACCAGGCCATCGATTCCCTCCTCCAATTCAACGAACAGGCCGAAGTTGGTGAAGTTTCGGACGGTTCCCGATTGCTTGGAATTCAACGGGTACCGTTGATCGATCTCCGCCCATGGATCTTGCTTGAGCTGCTTCAGTCCGAGAGACATCTTTCGTTCTTCTCGGTCGATATTGAGGATGACACATTCAATGTCATCACCAACGTTGAGGAAGTCCTGCGCGCTTCTTAAGTGCTGTGACCAGCTCATTTCGGAAACGTGGAGCAAACCTTCAACGCCTGGAGCGATTTCAACAAACGCACCGTAGTCGGCGAGGACCACGACCTTTCCTTTGATCCGTCCACCTTCGACGAGATCCTCTGTCATGGAATCCCAAGGATGCGGGGTCAATTGCTTCATTCCAAGAGCAATTCGCTTTTTGTCGTCATCAAAGTCAAGGATAACAACATTGAGCTTCTGATCCAATTCAACCAGCTCCTCTGGGTGGTTGACTCGGCCCCAAGACATGTCGGTGATGTGAACCAGTCCATCGATGCCTCCGAGATCGACGAATACGCCGTAAGAGGTGATGTTCTTGACTGTTCCCTCGAGGACTTGTCCCTTCTCGAGTCCGCCAATGATGATGCGTTTTTGCTCCTCGAGCTCAGCTTCAATTAAGGCCTTGTGGGATACAACGACGTTTTTGAATTCTTGGTTGATTTTGACAACCTTGAAATCCATTTGCTTTCCAACGTAAACGTCAAAGTCACGGATTGGCTTGACGTCAACTTGAGAGCCAGGGAGGAATGCTTCAATTCCAAAGACATCGACGATCAAGCCACCTTTCGTGCGGCACTTCACTTCACCTTGGATAATGATGTCTTGTTCTTTGGCTTCGTTGATCTTGTCCCAAGCCGAGAAGATCCGCGCTGTGCGGTGTGAAACGACGAGTTGGCCGTTCTTATCTTCTTGTCGCTCAATGAAAATGGGCACGATGTCCCCCACCTTTAAATCAGGATTGTAACGGAATTCGTTAGCGCTTACAACGCCTTCGGATTTGTAGCCGATGTTCACAACCACTTCCTTTTTAGAGATGGAGATGATTGTTCCGTCAACTACTTCCTTCTCGCGAATGAGATTCAGTGAGTTTTCATAAGTGGCTTCGAGCTCCTTGCGATCATCCTTTGAAAAATCATCTGTATCGGATTCGAATGCTTCCCAATCAAAGTCGCCAGGCTCTGCGAGTGCAGGGCGTTCGGTGAGGATTTCAACGGGCTTTGGAACGGCAGCTTCCTCAGGGACTTCTTCTGTCGCTTCGGCAGTTGTTTCTTCAGTGGTGGCTTCTGCTGTGTCAGTGGAAGCTTCCGGAGTTTTCTCCGGTTGCTGAGGAGCAGCTTCTTCGTTGTGCTCTTCAGGCTTCTGGGTTTCTTCGCTCATGGCTTTCCCAGGGGTTTTGTATTTCGCACCAGGACCAATGCGAAAGGATGTAATATGCACTCCATGTCCTTGTGGAGCTTAAATCGAGTGCAAAAGTAAGTAAAATTTAGTTGAAACCATGGGCCAGTGATTATTAATCGAGCACGAACAGTTTGGATGGTTTTCTAGCGTCCGTATGTGCATCCGTCCATTGAATGAAATATATGCCTGCCGGGAGGTTCATTTCAATTCCTTCGCTTCGGATGCTTGACCAATGCATGACTTGCTGTCCGTTTGCGTTAAATATGCGGCCTGCGGAAGCGGCCTGCAAAAGCTGACCGTTGCGAATCGGATTCGGATACGGCTCCTTCCAGTTCAGAATAGGGTTCGTTCCTAAGCCATTTCCGGCTCCGTTGCTAGCGTTGGGTGTCGGCAGATTAAACGCGATCCATGGAAGACCCGCATCATAACTGCGGCCAAACGATTTCCCGAGCGAAAGAGCTGGCACATCGATGGCATCAGCGATGGTGAAACCATCTGGCGAGCGGAGTGCAAGTGGCTCACCGTTGGAGCTAATCTTGAAATTCGCGTGGTTCCATCCCTGTGATTCGTCTTCGTCTGCAAAAATCATCAGAAAGCCTGATGGAGGAATGATTGTTGAGTCACAATTACACGAAGGAATTAACCACTTCTGTGGCTGATCCAAACGATCTGTCAAATAATAATTTGCAATATCAATCGGTGTGTTGCCAAAATTATAAATTTCAATCCAGTCGTCGTATTCTCCTGTATTGTCCGCATACGTAATGAAATTATCGGACTGGACTTCGTTAATGACGAGGCTTCCAGGCTGGATGATTTGCAGGGCATTGGTTGCACGCGCGGTTGGAAAATCAAAAACGATCCAATTGAGCGAGCCGTCCTGTTCCCTGCCCCAGCTCTGATCCTCTGCCAAATTATCATTCCATTCAGCAGAATCGATGATTGCCCCGTCATTGCCAATAAGGTTGAGCGTGCCGCCTTCAGACGGCGAGAGCGATACGTGGTTACTTCCTTGTTCTACTTCATTGTCAAACCAAAAGATTTGGAACCCATTGGATGGGATGGTAGTCAGCCAAGGTTCAGTGTTCTCAAAGGTGTGGGAAACTCCGTTGATTTGAAGTGTGTACCCCGCAAGATTCACTTGATCGTCATTTGGATTAAAGAGTTCAACCCAGGCATCGAATTCATTCATTTCATCCGCTACCGTAGAAGTGTTCGCAACTTGGATTTCATTGATGTAAAGCAAAGATGGGCTGAGAATTGTTTCGGCATTCGGCGCATCTGGAGTTGGGCTATTGAAATATTGCCATTCGGCACAACCGTCACACGTGGCGCCAAATGAGATGTTGTCCTGCTGAATTCCGAATGAAACGCTATCGATAATGGTTATGCCATCCGTACCAACAAAATAGACGGTCTCCCCTTCCCCGCTTAGTTTGAAATTCGCATGGTCCGAACCTTGCTGTTCATCCTTGTCACACCAGATGCGAATGTGGCCATTGGGCAGGATGGTTGTTAATCCCGGATCATCCAAAGGAAAAATCCATTTGTCCAGACTGTCCGGGTCATCGGTTAAATGATACCCCGCCAAATCCTGAATTCCGCCACCATTGTACAATTCCACCCAATCTTCGTATTGAAAGAAATCATCATAATCCAATGAAGCATTAGATGCCAATATCTCGTTGATTTGGATATTCTGACCTGTGGAAATCGTTGCAATCGATATGTTAAGCAGCAGCAATATCAATAGCTTGAGACCGCGGTTTTGGTGTTCGATTCGTTTCATGAAAATGATAAAGACGTGGCGCCCGCTATTCGTTGATGATTTGCAATTCTGTATTTCTAAAGCCGCGATCAATGCAAACTTCCATTGCTTTCTTCGCAGCCTCCAAGTTCGGGAAAGTTTTGGAAACATAAACGGTAGAGTTCCCTGAGCGTATTGTAGTCAATGGGATCTCGTTTCCGAGTCGGAGCAAACGCGCTACCTGTGCCGGTTCCAGATGCTCTTCAAACTGAACGATTTTCAATCGAAACTGTCTTCCCCTGCTCTCTTTCTTCTTCTTGGCTTTTGCCTCGGGTTTTTCAGAGGCTGTGACAACCACATTGGGTTTAGCGGCAACTTGGATTGTTTCTTTCGCTACAGGTTTGATGAAAGCATCAGGGATTTCTCGCTGGATTTCTGTGAGCAATGACTTCGCATCCATTGAAGATTCGAAGGTTCCAAGCATGTATCGATTGATGCCATCGGTAGACGTTTCTTTGGTGGATTGTTCGAACCACTTGGATTTATTTTTGGGCGAACCTTTGAAGGCGCCAATCTGAATGGTGAAGTGATTCCGTTCAAATGCTTCAGGCGAAGTATTGGCTACGCGGTCACTGCTTGGAGTTGGCATCGGATTGATCTCCGCTACAGCAACTTCAACGGATGCACGAGTTACAGGCTCGGATTCGTCCTTTGATGTTGATTCAGGAATCGGTTGTCCGATTGACGTGGCAGTTGCAGGAGCAGCAATAGCGATCGATGCAACGTCAACTTTGTCTTGACGTGGAGTGATTGTCCCGCCAAATAGCGCATGCAATTCTGCTTCTAGGCTTGAACGCATGGCGATTGCGTTAGTCATTGATTCTCTGTAGCCTTGAGCTTGAGTGCTTTTTGTCCGAATCACATCGAGTTCTTCCAAGTACAATTCTGCCTGTTGCACAATGGGAGCATTGTTTTCAGAGAACATTTCAAATCCTGAGTAGTCATTCGATTCATTTTCGGTTGAAGCCCCAAACGTTTGCCACCATTGCCCTGCTGTCATTTGAGCTTCTTCCTTCACGACGTCTCTTTTGTCAGCTCCTTGCCGGAATGTTTCCCATGCCAAGCCAACCGCTGCTTGGCCCCGGGCCATTTGTTCCTTTGGAAGGTTGGCCTCTTTCGCATCTTCAATCAATCCCCCAGACCGAATAAACCAAGATTGGGCGTTTTCCATTTCCGGCAACGTATATACCCCAAGCTCCTGGACGTTGATGATGCTATCGGTGAGTTGATTCCATAAAATCTCTTGAGCTCCAAACCACTTAAAGCTCAGCGAATCTTCCTTTTGAACAGTGCTTGATGCGGCGAGTTGAATGGCTTCTGATAGGTTTTGATTCTTTCCAGTGTATTCGAGGAATTCTGCACGAAACTCAGAGGACTCCATGGGAAATGCTTCCGTAATCCAACGATCATAGACCAGATGGGCTTCGATTCGCCGGTGCATGTCTTGGATTTGGACCAATGCCGAAGCGGTTGCCTTCACCTGGGCGTTCACATAATCAGAAATGGTTAGCCAATCTTGCGAAATATTGAGTCTGCCCGCTAGGTGCTTATCAATGGTGTTTTTCCAGACCTTCCATGCATTTAAATTGTTCGCTGTAACACTGGCAAGACCTTTTGATTTTTCAGAGAGTACTCCGAGTGCAGGTTCTCCAAATCGTTTGATCGCATTTTGAACCTGCCATTTGTTGCTTCCAGGGGCTTCCCAACAATGAATTGTCTCTATGTTGTTTTGAAGTTGCATCGCTCTTGAACGAATGTTGCTGACTGTTTCTGGCGTCTCTTTGGGGTTGATTTCTCCGATTTCTTCTAAGGCTTTCACCACCCAACTGGGGATCGAATGTTCTCCTAGTTCGTAGCTTCCGGGAGACACGGATTCCTGGGCCATTAAAATGCGTTGGATGTTGGCGGGCTCACTATTCCCGTTTCTCAATTCATTTGCTAATCCAGCATTTACATCTTCGAACCAAATCCCCTTGTGTTGATTCGCCTTCATCGCAGCCGTACTCCAACGGAGCGCTGGCTCATCAACATAATTTGACGGGCGCCCAACCAGTCCGACTTTGCCTTTTTCAGTTTTGCCTACAACCAGGTCGTTCATTGCCATTTTCGGCGATGTTGCGGACGGTATTTGGATCGATTCTTCCCAAAGCGTGACGCCATTTTCATCTTTCCAAATCAATGCAATAGCACTATTGTCTTGAAAAATGAGGTCCATAGGTTCCTGGTTGTTGCCGTCCATTGTCAGCAATTCAACTCCTGCAGTCATGTTGGTGATGATCAAACGTCCCTTCTTAATGTCCTCGTCAATTTTCACCCGCAGCGCGACAGGCTGGGATGTTTTCAGTTCATCGTTGATCTGTAGGATTTCTTTTCCTTCGAAATCTTGGTTTCGGTTCGTGGAAAGCCATTTTGATTCGTTCCTAGGACTGGCATAGTAAAGAAATTCATCGGATGAACTGTTTATTTCCATTGGCAACTGAACGACAGCACTTAGGTTGTCCTCTAGGGGCTCTGATGCGAAGAAGTCACCGCTCACCTGAAAAACATCAAGACCGCCGAATGATTCAGGGCGAGAGCTACTGAAAAAAAGTTGATCAGCGGACCCCATCGCATTATCAAGGGAAACACAGATTGGCGAACAGTCATCAAATTCACTATTGATTGGTGCTGGCAATCGTTCGGGCTCCCCATAAACTCCCATGCCATTGACCGATACACGGTAAATGTCGAGACCAGTGTCGCCTTGTCTTCCGTAGCTCGCATAAAAGGCATGTCGTTTGCTAGGCAGCCAATGCATCGTTGAGTGATAGTTGTTTTTCTTATCATAACGGGTCCGCAGTGCTTCAGGCGTCTTCAGAATGCGTCCGTCTTCGATCGGCATTTCGAAAAGACGGAAATAATCATTGGAATGGGAAATTAGCGTGGAATGTACCTCGAAGTTTATCGCATCAATGGGCATTGACTCCTTGGTCAAACATTGACCATAACAAAGCTTAGCGTCGGTTAACCAAGGTTCATTGGTTCTTCCAGAATCGATGGCCTTCCTGTAGTGCCCTAATGCTCCCTGGAAATTGTAGTTCAAATGCATCAGTCGTCCCTGATAATAATGCCATTCAGATGCGTGCTCAGTTTCTAAAATCCCCAAATCTTTCGCCCAACGCAGGTGTTCTTCTGCTTCTGATAGCCTGCTTGACGTGTAGGTGCAGATGGAGCCATAACGGAAATGGAGAAAAGAGCGTTCACTGGCGATGCTTACGAGATGCGCAAACAAGCCGTACGCTTTACTCATTTCTCCTGCTTCGAAGGATTCCTCTGCACGATGAACATTTTTTGCCAGGTCTTTTTCCGTCCAATCCGCCCCCTGGGCATCCAGACCAGAGGCAGCAAGAAAGTGAAAGATCCCGATCAAAAGAAGAGACTGTAGCTTGGCTCGAATGGAGGCAGAGCTAATCAAGGGAGTGCAAACAGGTAAGCGCATTTTCGGCATGTTTATTCGACGACAAGTTATAGGCTGTTTTGAACGATGCTCGGAGCTCATCCATTAGCTTTGCACAAACAATTGAATAAAAAACAAGCTCATGGCGAACGGTCAATTTCAAGTTCCATACCCGGTCAATGAACCGGTACAGTCATATGCGCCAGGCTCTGCAGAGCGCGAGGAGGTGTTGAAAACGTACAGGGACCTTTACAACCAAGTTGCCTTGGATGTCCCAATGTTCATCGGTGGGAAAGAAGTGCGAACTGCGAAAAAAATGCCAATGACACCTCCGCATGACCACCAACATGTTCTGGGGCATTACAATTATGGGGATGCCTCACATGTCACCGCGGCGATTGAAGCGGCCTTGGCGGCACGTTCCAGCTGGTCGGCGCTGCCATGGCATGAGCGCGCAGCTGTATTTTTGAAAGCTGCGGATTTACTGGCGGGCCCTTACCGAGCAAAAATCAACGCCGCAACGATGTTGGCCCAGTCCAAGAATATTTATCAAGCAGAGATAGATGCTGCTTGTGAATTCATTGATTTCTTGAGGTTTAACGCGTATTTCTTGCAAGAGATTCAAGCCGTCCAGCCGGAAAGTGCAGAGGGCATTTGGAATCGAATGGAATACCGGGGCTTAGAAGGATTTGTATTTGCGATTACGCCTTTCAATTTTACGGCAATCGCAGGCAATCTTTGTGCTGCTCCTGCACTCATGGGCAACACCATCGTCTGGAAGCCTGCAGATTCGCAAGTTTTTAGCGCCCACGTGATCATGGAAGTGTTTCGTGAAGCGGGGTTGCCGGACGGCGTCATTAATATGGTGACTTGCGATGGGCCGGAAGCTGGAGAAGTCGTTTTCAAGCATCCCGATTTAGCGGGATTGCACTTTACAGGGTCCACCGGTGTGTTCAGGCATGTGTGGAGGGAGATAGGAAACAACATTGAACGGTATCGAAATTATCCGCGAATTGTGGGTGAAACGGGTGGAAAAGACTTCGTACTCGCTCATGCGTCTGCCAATTTGGATGAAGTGGTCACAGGACTGATTCGAGGGGCGTTTGAGTTTCAAGGGCAGAAATGCAGTGCCGCTAGTCGCGCCTACATTCCCAAAAGCATGTGGAAAGAGTTGGAGCCAAAACTGATCGGTTACGTGAAGGAATTGAGCATGGGCTCACCAGAGGATTTTAAGAACTTCATTACGGCGGTCATTGACGAACGAGCATTCGATAAAATTCAAGCTTACATTGAAGGAGCAAAGCAGAATCCAGACGCAGAAATCCTCGTTGGTGGCCAATGTGATAAATCATGTGGCTATTTTATTTCACCCACTGTTGTGCTTTCCAAAACCCCTGATTCCACCACTATGGTAGAGGAGATTTTCGGACCCGTTCTCACCATATTTATCTATGAAGATAATGATTTCGAAGCAACAATGGACGTGGTGGATTCGACGAGCGAGTATGCCCTTACTGGAGCAATTTTTGCTCAAGACCGAATCGTTATCGATCGCGCAACGAAACGCCTTGAGCACGCCGCAGGCAACTTCTATGTAAACGACAAGCCCACCGGTGCCGCCGTCGGACAACAGCCTTTCGGTGGAGCCAGAGGTTCAGGCACGAACGACAAGGCAGGAAGTGTTTTGAATTTATGGCGATGGACGAGTGCGAGAACCATTAAAGAAACGTTGGTTCCTGCGCGTCATTACAGCTATCCATTTATGGAGGAATAGGCTGTTTGGTCAAGAGCAAAAAAAAAGGGCTTAGTAGGCCCTTTTTTTTCGCGCAGTCCGAAATGGGTCAAAGTAAGTCCTCAGCGTATCGCATTTTGGGTATCTCAGTCATGTCAACTCGATTAGGCGTAAACCCGTGTCTTTCAGAGAGATATTGTAAGTCATTCTTCCGAATGCGGCCATTGTCATCCACCCAATTCCTGGCGACAATAAATTTGTCTTTTTTTCCATCTTCTCCTACCGTGACGATTTTTCCTTGGATTGCACGCAAACGAAACGCACTGTTCAGAATGCTTGCACGCACTTTGGGGTGGTCATCCGATTTACGGCCCTTCTTTTCCATGGCAAGTGCGATGAGATCATTGTATCGCAAAGGCATGTCTTTTTCCTCAAGTTGTTCGAGAATGAATTTCCCCCAAACACTTTTTGGTCCACGTTTACGTGCTTTCGAGCCTGTTTGAGTCAAAAGCACACCTGTAGCCTCGTCTTGGCTCTGTCCTTTCAGTTTTCGTAATATCTGGTCAACGTGCTTGATTTCCCCAAGAAGCCGCCTTTTTTGTTCCGAATAGTAGTGGATAATGGATCCGATTTCTTTTGCTGAAAGTTCCATGTTTTATCAATTTCTTCACACAAACTTAATGCTTAATGTCAAAAAAACTGAAAAAAACAAAGGTATTTGTCATGAGAGTGTCAGGAAGTGATTTTTAATGATAAGCCGGATTCTGTTCACCTCGAAAGGCGCTTCATCATTTATCTATGCAATCAACCCACTGGCTTGGGCGAGCAACCCTTAAAATGCCAGCCTATGCGATCTTGCAACCCGCAAGGTTTACCAAAGCCGACAAATCTCTTCGTCGCTGGTGAGCTCTTACCTCACCTTTTCATCCTTACCTGTGCTCCGTTATGAAACTGAGCCATCGGCGGTTTAAATTTCTGCAGCACTATCTGTCATGTTTCACATGCCTTCCTTTTGAGAAGTGCGGTGCCCTGCGTTGTCCGGACTTTCCTCTCCTGTAAAGGAGCGATGAAGTCTCATTTCAATCAATATTTCAATCCCAAAGTACAGACATCTGTATTTCTTCACCACCGCGTTCGATGATGACATTTGATTCAGATCCGGCCTCAAACAAACTCAATGCTGTCATATAACTCATCATGTCCGTCACGAGTACCGTGTCTATTTTTTTTACAACATCACCACGAATTAAACCGGCCGAGGCCGCGGGTCTGCCTTCGGAGACCCCGTCAATTCGCATGCCAACCCCCGAAAACAAATAGTCGGGAATAACGCCCAAGGTAACCTTGAATCGAGGCGTACTCTCTTCATCTTGATCTTTTGTGGCTGTGAACGGCCAATCTTCTTGCTCATTCAGTCGCTGTATCAACCGTTCAACGAAATTCACAATGCGCACAATGCCTTGAATATTGATTTTTTCCGCGGTATCGGATGGCTTATGGTAGTCAGGGTGTTGTCCTGTAAAGAAATGAAGGGCAGGAATCCCTTCTAAATAAAATGACGTGTGATCACTCGGCCCTACACCGCTTTCGCTTGGAACAAAAATGAATCCTTCGTCGTTGCACTCTTCCAGTAACTCCATCCACCGCGGTGATGTCCCGGTGCCATAAACCGCCAAGGTGTCGCCGCGAAGCCTTCCAATCATGTCAAAATTGATCATGTAATCGATGGACTCCAGCGGAATGGTTGGTGACTTGCAGAATTGATTGGATCCCCACAGCCCCTTTTCTTCGCCAGAAAACGCAGCAAATAAAAGTGATTTGTTTTGTTGCGACTGCGCGAAGCGCTCGCTGAGTTCTAACATGCCAGCCACACCTGATGCGTTATCATCTGCACCATTATGAATTTCAGGTTGGCCGCGAAATAAAGAATTCTCATCACCATAGCCGAGGTGATCGTAGTGGGCGCCAATGACCCCCCATCGCTTATCCTCTTGCGGCAATGCGTAAAGCACATTCTTTCCGGTGATTGCTTGCACTAGTGCCATTCCCAATGACGCAGAGTCACCGTGGCCGTGCATTTGCATTGGAGGATGTGGTTTGTATTCAAAGCGCTGGAACGAGCCGACCTCTCCCCTTGCTGATAGGCCTTTCGACGCAAACACGGAATCAATCCAAGCACTTGCAATGGCCTCTCCTTCTTCGCCTGTCTCCCTGCCTTGCATCGCATCCGAAGCAAGCGCTTGAACATAGGCGTTGATTCGCTCCGAGCCGCGCATGGTTTGGGTTTCACTGTCATTGCAAGAGGTGAAGACTACAGACATTGTGGCGAAAACAACAAAAACATGACAAAAAGGGAAAGGAAGTGCTTTCATTCGAGTTTACTTTTGCGCAAAATTCGACAGAAGTCATGAATAAAGAAGCACGTTGGAGCTTAATTTTAGTTGTTGCTCTCATAAGTTGCGGAGAACAAGGTGTGTCCGTGAATTCATCTCAACCAGAGGAGGTTGAGCCGGGGTTGCGTTTGGAAGGGGAAGATCACTTCGCGGCTTTGCGGCAGCTTACGTTTGGTGGTGATAATGCTGAAGCGTATTGGTCATTTGCCAATGATCAATTGGTGTTTCAAGCCAACAACCCAAGTTGGGGGACGGGTTGTGATCAAATCTTTGTTTTGCAACTGGATGACGATTTCACGCCATCCTCTACGCCGCCATCACAAATTTCCAATGGCTTAGGCAGAACAACCTGCGCATACTTCATGCCTGGCGATACCACAGTGGTCTTTGCATCTACTCACCTCGCCGACACTCTTTGTCCTGCCGTGCCTCCACGAGGACCTAAAGGGGAATATGTCTGGCCAATTTATGAGGGATATGACATTTTTACATATGACTTGCACGGGGCCTTGATTTCACAATTGACCGATTTGCCTGGTTATGACGCGGAAGCCACCATTAGTCCAACGGGTGATCGAATGGTCTTCACAAGCACGCGCAGCGGCGATTTGGAGCTTTTTACATGCAAGCTCGATGGTTCAGACGTTGTCCAGGTAACAGACGAACTTGGTTACGACGGAGGAGCATTCTTCTCACCCGATGGAAGCCAATTGATCTGGCGCGCGAGTCGACCCCAAACGTCGGAAGAAGTTGAACATTATACGGACCTCTTGAGCAAAGGACTTGTGGAGCCAACGGCTATGGAATTATTCATTGCCAACGCTGACGGCTCAAACGCCCGGCAATTGACGGATTTAGGAGGGGCAAATTGGGCGCCTTTCTTTCATCCAAGTGGAGAAAAAGTGCTTTTTTCTAGCAATCACCACACGGGAGGCTTTCCGTTCAATATTTTCATGATCAATGCAGATGGCACGGGTTTGGAGCAGATTTCATTCGACTCGGCGTTTGATTCCTTTCCAATGTTCTCTCCCGACGGTAAGAGATTGGCGTTTTCTTCCAATCGAAACAATGGAAGAACACGCAACACCAATGTATTTGTGACAGATTGGGTTGAATGAATGATGCGCCTCAGTGTTTTGCACTTCACAAGCCTTTTGGGGTGCTGAGTCAGTTCACTTCAGAAGGCGGACATCCAGGCCTGCATTCTTTGAATTTGGGCTTGCCACCAGATGTTTACCCCATAGGAAGGTTGGACCGTGACTCAGAGGGGCTTTTGCTTTTGTCCAACAATTCCGCGCTAATTCATGAGTTGTTGGAGCCATCCAAAGGGCATCCGAGAACCTATCGCGTCCAGGTCGAGGGCTTAGCGGCGATGAACCAAATCCAAGCGATTCAAAAGCCGATGAATTTGCGGATTAAAAAAAAGGACCATCGAACGAGACCTTGCTTCGCTAGGATGGTCGAAGATCCGAAGTTGGCCGACCGTGTCCCTCCTATTCGCCAGCGAAAATCAATTCCAACGAGTTGGATTGACATCACCTTAACGGAAGGGAAAAATAGACAAGTGCGAAAAATGACAGCACACGTTGGACTGCCTACTCTGCGGCTTGTGCGCATCCAAATTGGTCAATTGACATTGGATGATTTGAATCTGGAACCGGGAAGAGTGGTGATGTTGAATGCTCAGCAGACCCAATGTGTACTTGCGATAGGAAAGTGAAGCTATCTTGCCCCATGGTTCATTCAGTGTTTTATTTCGCTCGAACAACGATTGCACTCATTTGGTCTTTTGTCTGCTGCCTTTTTGCGCTCATACTTGCACTTTTAAGCAAACGCTTGATTCCATTTGTCTTAACCGAGATAGGCAGTCGGATGTGGAGCGTTAATATGCTGAAAATTGCAGGGGTCAATCGCCCGACGCTCAGTTTCTCTTCCGACGCGGCCAAGTTTCAAAATTGGCCAACGAAGGCCATCGTTGTCTCGAATCATGCAAGTCAAATTGACATCAATGTTTGCGCAAGTGTGATTCCACGCCCTATTGTTTACCTGGCGAAAGCAAGCATTCGAAATGTGCCTGTTTTGGGGTTGCTCAATGCACGTGTTGGAACGGTGTTCATTGACCGCAGCAATCCGAATTCGGCAAAAAAATCCGTTGAAAACCTTCAGGCATCACTGAGGAATGGGATCTCAGTGATTGTTTATCCCGAAGGAACGCGAAGTTCAACCGGGGAATTGAATTCGTTCAAAAAAGGAGCATTCTATCTGGCTGCCGGAGCAAATGTTCCTGTCATCCCCATGCATGTCCATGGAACGCGCAAAGTGTTGCCAAAGGGGGGGTTATTGCTGAGGCCTAATCCAGTGCATGTTAGATTTGGAGAGCCTATTTATGCGAAGGACGCGTCCAGTGTAGGGGTCGCTGACTTGACCAAGTCTTCGTTCGCGCAGGTGGATGAAATGCGAAGCTGGCACCTGAGCCATGTGCAGACCCCTGATTGACCGGGCACAGACTTCTTATTTCCAATTCGAAATGGAATAAGCAGCTTCCAAACCTTCGCGAATTGCCCTTTGCGCGTCTAGTTTGCGGGCATCAAGTGCTCCTCCTATTCGTTCAACGCAAATGCCTTTAGCCCCCAACTGCGTATGCAATGGAGCGAAACTTGTCTGCCCTGCACAAACCACGACATGATCGAATGACAGGCTGTGCGTCTCTCCCGACTCAATGAATTCCAATTTTCCGTTTTCAAAAGCAAGGTATTGAACACCACTGTGCGTAATTACACCTTTGTTTTTTAGCTGAAGGCGATGAATCCAACCGGTGGTCTTGCCAAGTTTGCCTCCTACTTTGCCCGCTGATCTTTGAAAGATATGAATTGACCTTGGTGATTGAACAAGCTCTGGGCTGTTTACCCCCCCTCGGCTACTCAGGGATTGGTCAATGCCCCATTCTTCGAAAAAACCGGGTTTTTTCGTGTGGGTCAAATATTCTGCGACGTCAAAGCCTATTCCACCGGCACCAATGATAGCGACCCGCTTTCCCGGCTCGACCTTTCGTTTGAGTACGTCGAGGTAACTCAATACTTCAGGAGTTTCTGCCCCTGGAATGTCCCAGGAGCGCGGCTTCACACCGGTGGCGAGAATGACATGATCAAATCTGAGCAGGGAATTGACGTCCGCCTCCGTATTGAGTTGGAGATTGACATCATAGTGAGTGAGCATAAAACCAAAGTAGCGCAACGTTTCATGAAACTCCTCCTTGCCAGGAATGCGTTTGGCCATGTTGAATTGCCCCCCAATTTCAGCAGCAGATTCAAACAAAGTGACCTGATGCCCCAAACGAGCCGCTTCAATTGCAGCGCTCAATCCTGCGGGTCCAGACCCCACTACAGCGACGCTTCGAACTTCCGTGGCTTTGGCTTGCAATGGCCATTTGGATTCATAACTCGCTCTGGGATTCACCAAACACGTTGCAATTTTATTTTGAAAGATGTGATCGAGGCATGCTTGATTGCAACCGATGCACGTGTTGACAGAATGCGGATTCGTCTTGGATTTGTTGACGATTTCGGGATCGGCCAAGAAGGGACGCGCCATAGAAACCATGTCAGCGCAACCCGATTGAAGCGCCGTTTCACACGCATCAATGGTGTTGAATCGGTTGGTTGTGATGAGCGGAACCCCTACATGTCCCATCAGTTTTTTTGTGACGAATGCAAATCCCCCTCGAGGAACCAAGGTTGCTATCGTAGGGATCCGAGCTTCATGCCATCCAATGCCCGTATTGATTGCGTCTACGCCTTCTCGTTCCAACGCTTTCGCTAATGATTGGATTTCATCCCAGCTGCTTCCCTCCTCGATTAGGTCCAGCATGCTCAAACGAAAAATGATAGCGAATTCAGTCCCAACTTTTTCTCTGATGCTTCGAATGATTTCAATTGGAAATCGCATCCGGTTCTCAAAGGTTCCTCCGTATTGGTCCTGCCTTTTATTGGTGGCGGAGACCAGAAATTGATTGATGAGATAGCCTTCCGAGCCCATTATTTCAATTCCGTCGTAACCGGCTTCTTTGGCAATGGCGGCACATTTCGCGTATTGCAGGATCGTTTTCTTGACACCACGAATGGAAAGACTGGCCGGTTTGAAACGATTGATGGCCGCTTTAATGCTGGAAGGGGCCACATTTAAGGGATGATAGCTGTACCGACCACCATGCAGAATTTGAAGGCAAATTTTACCGCCATTTGCATGCACCGCATCTGTTATGATTTGATGTTTCTTGATTTGGCGCCGGGCCGTCAATTTGGCTCCGCCGGGCTTCAGCACTCCCCTGCGGTTTGGTGAGATGCCACCGGTAATGATGAGGCCTGCTCCCCCTTTGGCTCGTTCTCCATAAAATTGTGCCAACGCATTGAAACCATCTTTTGCTTCTTCCAGTCCGGTGTGCATGCTTCCCATTAAAATTCGATTGGGAAGGTGAAGCGGTCCCAGCTGAATGGGCTGGAACACCTGCAATTCTTTCGTTGAATTCAAATTGGTCATGGGAGTTCAAGTTAATTCACTGGAATTCACGGTATTCATCTACAAAATCGTTGCGACGGTAATTATTGGTGATTGCCTTGTAAGAATAGGTTCTTCCGTCACCGTCCTTTTTGGTTCTTTTTTTGTCTCCAATCTCAGCGATCGCACTCAAGAACCCAGCGCGATCAGGTGTTGAACAATTGAGTGTTTCCTTGCGGTAATCGAAATGGTACCAGTTTTCTTCGTCACCGTGCAAATAGAGGGTAAAGGAATCATTCGATCGGCTTCTTCGCAGGATTAGTTTTCCCGGAATTGCTTGGAATACGGGCGTACTACCGAGCGAAGCAATGGCGAATTCGCTGGTGGAGACAAATGCTTCGAGCCTCGGTTCCCATGTCATTTCAAGGCCTGTCAAGACGACTTGAGAGCGCATTGATTTGGGGGTGTTTTTTAATTTCCCCGTCATCGCCAAATCATTGACGAGCTTCGCACTCTCTTTAGCACCGAGCCAAGCTTGGAGTGCCTGTTCGTAATTGGTCTCGACGATGTTGACCGGTTCGGCCGGTTCCCATGATGGGATTTGCAAGGCCATCCGATCGTACAGAACTTGGTCAAGGTCAATGTCCAGTCGCATCGATCCTTTGAATACATACTCCCCTCGCGGGTTGACTTCAAAGGCCCCCACAAACGATTGGTTCACTAAGCCAAAGTTTAAAGGCAACTTCATCAACCCGGTGCCTCTCAAATCACACGTCGAAGGCCGGATATCGACATGGGCTTCACTCGAATTGGGGTTTTCAAACTTCTCTCGAGTTGAGAATGTGTAGCGTTCATCTTGATACCTCAGTTCACCTGCTGTGTTTAGGATGTTCAAGTCTGACTCATCGCCCTGGGGGTCCAAAAATGCGCCATAAACCGTGAATGGTGGGCGTGATGACGCCATAAGACCATAGGCAAGCAAATCACCCTCTGTGTCTCGGGGAGGATCTAAAACGGGAATGGCGATGGCTTTGGGATTGATGTAACCTTCAAATGCAATCCAAGTCCGCTGCATTCGCTTGCATTCTTTGGTCATTTTCGCCCCCCCGCTAAAATACAAATGCGGCTGAGAGGATACCATTTTTATGTCTCCTGCAAATGCAAAGGCCGGTCCCAGTAAAAACCCATTGCGGGCCATGATGGAACCTCCACCCGTGGTTCGAAGGCTGTCATCTACCTGGATATCGTCGAATAGAATCCGATTGACTTTTCCATCATTCGATGTGTAATTGTAAAGTCCAGCGCCTTCAAAAGCATATTTTCCATAAACATTTAGAAAGGCAGAATCAATGAAGTGATAACGGGTGGTGGCATTCGTCACTATTTGGGCGAAGCGGAGCTCGTCCATCTTGGCTTTGGCTCGAATGACCAAGCGTCCGCTGTCTGGAATGATACGGGAGTCGGCAATGGCGAGTGATTCAACGCCTTTGCATGTAAGCATGTCTTCTCCAATTCGATACGTAGCACTTGAACTCAAGAAGTGAAGAGAGTCTTGATCGGGATGGGCTGAAATAAAGTTGGAGCTTGTGCGGTCGTCGTTAAAATCAAGCGGCATTCCTTCTTGACTGCGGTTGGTCAGCAAATCAATTTCATCCTCGTCCATGTACCACCGGAACCGATCCATAAAGCAGATATACTGTTGAATCGGCAGTTCGATTCTTGTTTCGCCGGAATTTGGAGAGAAGACACCGAGCCGTTCTTGAAAATTCAAATCACACGCTACATCATCTGTTCTAAAGGCCGTGATCTGAGCTCGGTTTCCGTTTAAGGAAAAGGTCGCTGATGGCGACTTCAAGTTTGTCTTGAGGAAGTCAAATTCATTGGATGATAGCGAGGCATCTTTCAACTCAATCAGGCCTCTGCCCGCAAATGCACGAGGCGTAACTCGGGCAATACCTGTCAGGCGAGCTTCTTCTTGGTAAAACTCAAAAGGACTGTTTCCGGAGCTCATATCCAATTGTTTGCGTGAAGGATGAAATGCGAAGGTGCCATTTACCCCCTGCATCGCGGCGGTATTGCGCACCTCGTCTGCCTCATTGATGAACAACTCAGCCTGCCCTATGATGGAATCAGGCAGCATCGTCATGGACGAACTTTCAATGTGTGCCGTGATGAAATCAATGCTCCCCTGCCCCTGTAGCCCATTTCCATCCAATTTAATGTCCTTGGTGAATGTAGCCGCGTCTGAATAAACATCGATTCCTTCAGGCGCAGAACTTGTTTCAAGTCCGAGGTAATAATCGTCCATTACCTTCAGCGGAAGAGGCAAGTCCTTCAGAATGCCTGCCGAAACAAGGGTGCCATCCAATGTGAAGCCTGACTTGGTTAAGTTGTCGAGCTGTTTCAATTGAAAGGGTTCTACTGCGAAGTAAAAGTCATCCCGGGCATAAGCACCTTCGAACAGGTCGAAGCGATCATAATAAACAAAACTCGTCACTGTGCTTTCAAATACGGGGTAGTCTGGATGCAAGTCGCTCCTTCTTCCAGACCGGTTGGTGGGATAATCAATGGACAATGTGCCCGAAACCCCTTCGATTTGGCTATTTAAACGACGTTTTCGCGGGGTGCCTCGGTTGTTCAGTTCGTCCTCGTTGTAAACGCTGAGTTGAATCGACTCTATGGCGTCAAAGTCTATCGTGAAGTCTGAATAGTCAAAAGAAAATGCGTCACCGGCCATTTGAATATTGCCCGCTTGAATTCGTCCATCGAATAGAAAATCACGATCACGCTTGACCACAATCTCGCCATTCGCCGGATACAGGAGAACGTCCTTCGCGGTGCTCAGTCGAATTTGGTCTATCCCATTGATTTGAAAGTACCCATTGAGCAAACTCCATTCTGCATTCACGCCATTAATCGGACTGGAATTAAAGCGCATAACGTCATAATCCTTCCGACCTGTTTTGCAGTAAATGTGATCCTTTAATTTCTGGGTGGTTTGAACCCAAAGGGTCTCGGGATTGATTTCGACATAGCCCAAGTTGGCCAATTGCATCAGCATGACACGTGCCTGAACCTCACTCAATCGGATATAACGGGCAAAGTCTTCGGTCATGAAACCTGACCGCCCTGACTCTTTTGTAAACCGATACACTTCTATGACTGGATTCACAGGGTCAATGCCCTGGATGGCATCGAAGGAACTCTGCTCAAAGTAGTTCGTACTTGAAAATTGGGCAATCGATTGCCCAGCGTCAAGCGCAGAACCCACAAGGACCCGTGGCTGGTCAATTTCCCAGAGAATGCCGGAAACATCCCACTCCAGGTCGTGGTATCTGTCAAGAAAAGGCTGCTGGCCTAACCCCTGTTCTTGGCGATAGGCGGCAACTTGCCGTCGACCATTGTTGTACCGACTCTGGACATCGGGATGGCTCAGCGTGTCTCCTGAGAAATGCATGATAAATTCAGCATTGGAGCATGACCAGCCGGAAGATGAAAAAAGGAATTGATTCCCATGAAATTCCATGAATGTAGTGTCAGCCTGCATCACATTGATTCTGGCCCGTTGAGACTCATTTCGAATGCCGAGGATTTGGGAGCCTTTGAACTGAACCCCTCCGATATAATTGGTCTGAGGAAACACTTCCTCTAGTTTTATCTGCTCTTCTTCGCACCGAAATCGAGGATACGATTTTTCGGCCGGGCTTTTTGCTGATTCGAGCTTGACAACGAATGATCCCCTTAAAGGTTTTCCAGCGAGTTCTGCATGCATAATGCAACTGGGAACCCGAAATCGATCACTTTTCAAGTCAATGGTCGAAGCCGGAAGCTCAGCATAATACATATTAGGGTTGAAGATTGTACCCTCCCATTGAACCTGAGATGGGGTGATGCTAAGTTCTTCATCTCGAAGGTCCCATTCGCCCGATGTATTTAAAACGGTAAAATGGTCCATTTCACTTCGAGCAGTGAGCTGTGTGTTTTCAAAGATGAGCATTGGCACATTTTGATGCCATTCGAGCTTCCATCTCATCGAGTCCACTTCCCACCAGTGTTTGTTGGTCGAATAGAGGATGTTATTGGCGATCAACTCAGGCGAAATAGCGAGAAGTTCAAAACCAGTTTTGCGGTATTTTTTGTTGGACCACATCCGACTCGCAAAAGAATGCCAGTCGTCCCAAAGTTCTTGCTTGTCCGGCGCGCTCAAAGCCAATACGGTACGCAGGTAATTTCGAATGTCCTTGCTTCCAGACGCTCGGGCATCTTCCAAGGCTGTCACGACCTCTTCTACTGTTTCAATCTTGGCTTCCATATCCAGCGAAGCGCAAAGGGACGGCATGAGTGTTTTTTTTACCCAACGGCCATCTTCCTTTGAAACATTGTTCATGAGATTGGTCAAACGGACTTCAAGTGCCTCACAGGCCTCTGACTGTGCATGAATCGTCCCCGTCATTGCAAAGCAACCCAAAACAGCCAGAAGGAGAAACCTGAGGCCTGTGATTTGACGGTTGATGATGGGAGAGGCGAAAAACTCCATGGTTCGAAAATTACAACGAACCTTTGCCGACATTGGTATTCAGTTTGCTTTGTTTACCAACAACAGGCAGGCCCAACCATCGCGATCAAATGATTCTGACAATTCAAGGCCTTGTCCTTCTGCCTCGTTCAGGAGAACAGGAATGTCAGCGGGAAAGAAACCACTCAGAACAAGGTGGCCGCCCTCATAAAGGTGGCGCACGTAAGTGCGCATATCCGCCAAAAGGATGTTCCGGTTGATGTTCGCCAATATGGTGTGAAAGGAGCAGTCTGTGGTTGAAAGCGTGTTGGCGTCACCGAGCCGTGCCTCAATTTGACCGTCGAGCCCATTGCGCTGGATGTTATCCAGCGTATTCCGATAAGACCATTCGTCGTTGTCTATGGCCACGACGCGGGCTGCGCCTAATTTCCTCGCGGCAATGGCAAGCGCTCCTGTTCCGCAACCCATGTCCAAGACATTTTGACCCGCCGGCTGAAGGGCATGCACAGCGTGCATCATTTGCCAAGTGGTTGGGTGATGCCCCGTGCCGAAGGACATTTCAGGCTGTATGATGATATCCAAACCGGAAACAGGAGGCGCATGGAATGGAGCACGCATCATGATTTTACCGTCGACATCGATGGGGTCGTAATTGGATTCCCATTGTGCATTCCAATTTTCTGATTCCACCCAGTTTTCTTCTACACTTATCGCTGCAAGTTCGCGCAATTGCTCAAGCACAAATCGGTATTCTTCTTCATTGAATGCGACGTCTTTGGCGTAAGCAATAAGTCGATCTCCCTCCTCCTCAAACATGTCAAATCCACAATTACTTAGGTACGCTATTGCTACTTCCTTTGCGGGCAAGGCAGGCGAGCACATCAACGATGCCTTGAAGTATTTGGACTCTTTCATAACCCTGCCTTATGAGGCTTCCGACGCAGCGATCAGGGCCAGGAAGGATGATGCTTCCAATGCTGCGCCGCCAATTAAACCACCGTTAACATCCGGTTGCCCGAAAATTTCGGCTGCATTAGAAGGCTTGCAACTTCCGCCGTACAAAATGCGTGTAGTTGAGGCCACTTGGGAATTGTACCATTGGCCAAGTTGCTCTCGGATGAAGCGATGCATTTCTTGCGCTTGATCTGCTGAGGCTGTCACGCCTGTACCAATGGCCCAAACCGGTTCGTACGCTATCGTAATGTTTGCCATTTTAGCAGCATCGATGTCGGCCAAGGCGTCTTTGAGTTGCGTCGAAATCAGATCAAAGTGCCCTTCAGACTCACGGACTGCTAACGACTCACCGCAACACAGCAACACATGAAGGCTCGCGCCTACGGCTTGGTTGACCTTTGACCGCACTGCCTCAAATGATTCACCAAATCGATCCCTCCGCTCAGAATGGCCGACGATGACATGTGTTACGCCCGTTGAGTGAAGCATTTTAGCCGTGTATTCACCCGTATGCGCTCCGTGGTCATGTTCACTGCATTGCTGAGCGCTCAAATGAACCGAATCAGCTCGGTATTGAGCTGAAAACTGAGCGAGATAAGGAGAGGGCGGAGCTACAATAACCTCCGTTTTGTGCAATGTTGGAAGCCCTTTTGTGATGGCATCCATCAACTCTATCCCTTCATTCATTAATTTGTTGCTCTTCCAGTTCCCTGCGACAATGTTCCTCATGACCTTTGTTGTAATTGAAACGCGAAGTTCGCAATTGGAATTGTTTAAATGAACAGATGTGATGATTGATTCACCCCAAGTACCCTTGGATGAAAAGCGATTGCTTGAATTGCTCAACAATCATTGGCATTTTGAGTCGTTTCGCGAACAGCAAAAACCCCCAGTTTTTTCTCTTGCTAGTGGAAAGGATACATTGGCTGTGCTCCCAACAGGAGGTGGCAAATCCTTGTGCTATCAAATTTCCGGTCTGTACCGTGGTGGTATATGCTTGGTCATCTCACCCCTTGTAGCCCTTATGCAAGATCAAGTTGAAGGCTTGAAGGAAAAGGGGCTGAACGCAATTTCACTCGCAGGAAACCTTAATTACAGAACGATTGAACGCTTATTGGACAATGCCGAGCGCTTGCCCTGTTGCTTCCTTTATTGTTCGCCAGAGCGGCTCCACCATCCGTTGCTCAAATCGCGTCTCCAACGTCTACCCATTCGAACAATTGTAGTTGATGAAGCGCATTGCATTTCACAATGGGGCCATGATTTCCGGCCCGAATATCGCATGGTTTCTTCCCTTCGCGATCAATGCCCAGGAGCCGCTTGGGGCGCCTTCACGGCTACGGCTACGCAAAATGTGCTGAAAGATATTGAGGTGCAATTGAAACTGGATGCGGCTGGCGTTTTTGAGTTTCCCATGCAACGTGCAAATCTGATCTATTCCGTATTTACCTCTGGTGATGCTGAAAAGGAACTTTTATTGGCGTTGAAGCGATCCCGAGGATCCGGCTTGCTGTATGTTGCAAGCCGGTCAGAAGCGGAGTTCTGGTCAGACAGGATGAGGCAGATTGGAATCCAAAGTTCGGCTTACCATGCGGGGATTCCTGCTCCGGAACGGCTGAAAATCCAAACGTCTTGGATGACTGGCGACTACCGAGTGTTGGCCTGTACCAGCGCTTTTGGAATGGGAATTGACAAGCCGGATGTGCGGTTTGTTTTTCATGCATCACCCCCTCAAGATTTGGAAAGCTATGTACAAGAAGCTGGTCGTGCGGGACGTGATGGAGAACCCAGCCTTTGCATGCTATTCATGAACCGGAATTCCTTGGACTTGAGTCGAAAAAAGCTCGAACAGAAAGCCCCTGATTTACGAGCCATTCAAAAAGTATACCAAGGCTTGGCCAATCAGGGTTCAGTTCCTGTTGGCGCTCGGCCTGAAGAGCCAACCATTTTCGATGCAGACCTCTGGCTGAAAGGCAGTGAAATGCGTCATTTCGATTGGAATTTGAGCATGAATTATTTGAATCGATCCGGCTACATTTCCAGTGATCGATTAGATGATGGTGAGCGTTTTGAAATAGCGTTACGGGAATCTTTGACTGAAAGCTCACTTGAAGGGAATCCAACTGCCATCCGAATGCGAAGCGCTCTATCCGATTGGTTTCGCACCCATGAGTCAAATGCGATTGTTCCAATTCAGTCATTGAAACAATCGTCCGGGATGACAGCTCATCAATGCAGGATTGAGTTGGATCGGCTTAAGAAATGGGGTTTTATTGAAAGCCGACGATTGCCACCATTGTATCAGATTGAATGGATACGTCCGCGTGAAGAGGCAAAAAACGTCATTCTCCCCCAATCCCTAATGGTTGATTGGGTGCAGTCCTTGGAAGCAAAATGGGAAGCATTCTCAGCGTATGCAGCCTCAACAAATTGCAGGCAGCAGATCATACAACGTTATTTTTCGGGAGACGAGGTCCAGGCGTGTGAGAATTGCGATAATTGCATGAAAGCCAATGAATCATGGGCCAGAGAAAAATGGCTTATCGCTATTCCCGAGCAAGGCCTCGAAATTGTACAATTGGCGAATCGTGTTCCGGTTCGTTACAAATCGGTGCTGTTCCATTTCCTTGATCTCTGGGCAGAGTCCAATGAGATCGAGGTGGTCAATCGCACCATCTATCGGAATTGAAAGTTTTTCTATTCTGAATAAATGACGGGAAGGCGATTATCTTCGCTCCATGACGGTTGAGAAAGCGATTTATTTAAAACCCAAAAAGGAGGTCAGTATTTTGCGTAGGCACCCCTGGGTCTTCAGTGGTGCAATCCGTGCGATTGAAGGAGCTGTGCAGGCGGGAGACTTGGTAGCTGTGCACGCCAACAAGGGGCGGCTCCTTGGACGTGGCCATTATTCGCCAGGCGCATCCATTGCAGTTCGTATGCTCACCTTTAATGATGAAGAAGTCATCAGCCAAGACTGGTGGAATTCGAAAGTGCGGTCCGCTGTCGATATGAGAAAACAGCTGGGACTGTTGGGGGGTTCAGACAATTCCATCTGCAGGCTTCTTCACGCTGAAGGCGACGGCACTTCTGGACTGATTGTTGATTATTATGATCGCGTGGCGGTTATCCAAACGCATTCGGCTGGCATGCGCAAAGCATTGGATTCCATTCAAGAAGCATTGATTCACGCTCTTGGCAAAGATCTCGTTGGAATCTACAACAAATCCGCAAAGCTTTTGCGAAAGTTAAAGATTGAAGCCGAGGACGGCTGGGTCTTTGGCGCTGCACCAGACGACTGGAAACCCTTGGAATATGGAGGGGCCTTTGAAATTGATATCTTATTAGGGCAAAAGACTGGGTTCTTTGTCGATCAGCGCGAGAACAGGGCTTTATTAGGTCGGCTTTCTGAAGGAAAGAGTGTTCTGAATGTATTCAGTTATACGGGAGGGTTCTCTGTAGCGGCCTTGCTTGGCGGTGCCACCAAGGTTGACAGCCTTGATAGCTCGTCGAGAGCTCTAGAATTGGCGCATATCAATGCTGCAGCCAACGGCTTTGGAAAAGATGTTCATGGCTGCATCGAAGCAGATGCGATGGAATATTTGAAATCAGGGGTTGCGGGTTATGATATTGTAGTATTGGACCCCCCTGCCTTCGCCAAGAGTGTCTCCGCTCGCCATAAAGCCGTCCAAGGATATAAGCGGATAAATGCGCGAGCGTTGGAGTCGATGAAGCCTGGAAGCCTATTGTTTACATTTTCGTGCTCTCAAGCGGTGGATGATCGCCTGTTTACCCATACCATAATATCAGCAGCGATTCAAGCGGAGCGTGAAGTTCAAATTTTGCATCGACTTCACCAGCCACCAGACCATCCTGTAAGTGCTTTTCACCCTGAGGGCTCTTACCTCAAAGGACTGGTTATTCGCGTCAACTAGGAACCTTATCCTAGATCTTCAGGGGTCGAGCAAATCGATGTCCCAAGCCCCACCTGCTTCGCTCTTGATTCGGTATCGCCATCGATTGTGCAGTCGACTCGGACGACCTTGCCAAAATTCAATGGTGTCAATCGAAATGTCATAGCCACCCCAAAATTCGGGGCGGGGAATCGCTCCGGCGTCTTTGAAGGATTCAATGGCATTTTCTATTCTGAGCTGAATGTTCGGCTCCACGTTCGACTTGCTCTGATGAGAAGTCCACGCGCCTATTTGACTGGCCCGTGGACGCGATGCGAAATAGGCGTCACTTTCCATTGACGCGCATTTCGAAGCAATACCTGTAATCCGAACTTGCCGTTCCCAATCCCTCCAAAAAAAGTTCACGGACACGCTATTATTGACTGCTATGTCCTTCCCCTTTTTCGATTCGTAATTGGTGAAAAACCGAATGCCCTGGTCCGTTATGGACCGCAAAAGAACAATCCTCGAGCTGGGTTTTCCTGCCCCATCAACACTGGACAAGCACATTGCATTGTAGTCTTCTGGATCTGTGCTTTCTGCTGCCGACAGCCAATCCTCGAGAAGTTCGATAGGGTTATCTGGCAAGTTTTCGCGTGTAAGTTCTCGCTTTGTGTAGTCCTTCCGGACTTTTTGCACGTTTGAATCCATGGCGATGGAGAGGGTTGTCCGTTAAATGTAACCTTTTGTGGTCTGAGGCAGTAAAGACTCAAAAATAATGCAAGATGAGAAACCTTATCGTGAGTTATCGAAAGTTGCCTCAGCAAATTCTGAGCAGCTTATCTGAGCAGTACCCGGATGGCTTTGACCATGACACCTTTGAATTCGAAATGCCTGGAAAGCAAATGATTTGCAGGGCCATTCGGTTGACGGTAGATGGCGTCAATTATTTGATCAAAATTGATCAGCGCCCCAAGCGACAGGATTTTCTCTTAGACGAGGACTGGTAATCGTCTAGAGTATCAGGGAGCGAGGATGTAATCATCCTCAGCTGAAATAGACCGTTCCCAGATAAGCGCTCCTTGAGCCGATTTAATTTGCATGCGCAGCGTGCGCTCTTTTCGGGGTCCCGTAATCTCGAGCATCCCATAGTTCCTTTCGCCGACCATTGTACCGGGTTCTCGCAGTTTATTGGGCTCTTGGCTGTGGTCGTAACTGCCGCTTGTCAATGGGCTGACGGTAAGGTCATAAACCCAATTTCCATTGGCCAATTGTAGCTTAGAAAGTTCACTGCTGTGACGATCCCCAGATAGGAACACAACCCCCTTGATGTTCAAACGGTTCAGCTCAGAGAGCAACCACTGTCGTTCCTCTGGGAATTGAGCGAAGTTCTCATAAATTGCTGCATTGCTTACCACTTGTCCTCCCACCGCGATCAATTTGAACGGCGCTCTGCTGTTTTTTAAATTGTTCAGGAGCCACTCCAATTGGATTTCCCCGAACATCTGCCGTTTCCCCTCTCCCATGACGTCATTCACACGGTGCGTTCTGTTATCAAGTAAGAACACTTCGGCATCTGCAAACGCAAAAGAAGTAGCGTTGAGTTCTGGCGCAGCAGCCACTTCTCCCGTTGGATTGGGCCAATAGGCATCAAAAGCTTTTTTTGCCAACGACTTATTCGCATAGGAGCCATCACAGTTGTTGGGGCCGTAATCATGGTCGTCCCATACCGCATAATGAGCGCCACGACTCAATAAGGTTTGCAGTTCTGGTGTGCTGCGTGTGTGATTATAACGATGGACGTAGCCACTGTAGCTCCCAAAGTCGGCTTCTCTTAGGTATATATTATCTCCGAGCCAGAACATCGCATCAAAACCGTCGTTGGCTATCGTCTCGAAAATTTCATAACCACCACCGTATGGCTTTCCTGGCCGATCATACACGGGTTCATTGATATAGGCGCAGCTTCCGAGGGCGATACGAACGGAAGGTGGATCGGTCCTGTATTGCCATAATGTTTGGGTAGTCATGCGTAAGGTGTCCGATAGGGTTTGCTTTCCCGACTGGACGATGTAAGAGTACGTTGCACCAGGCTCAAGCCCATGAATACGGCTCAAGCAATTGTTGGATGTTCCCAAGTCTTCAACTTCATAGGCCCCAACGAAGTTGAGTGCCGAATCCAATACTGCGACACGGACAGATTCATAGTTTGAATTGGATAGCTGCATCCAAACAGTGGCACTTCGCATATTCACGCTGCCAACGATTGGTGTTCCCACGAGTTCTGCCCCCTTATCCGTCTCAGGGCCACAAGCTGCCAGGATGAGCGTGCCCAAGATGATCGCTGCACTTTTGTTGTTCATTCGCATACAGCGAAAGTACTAATTAGCTGAGCCTCATTCGAAAATGTTAATGCAAAAAAAAGGGACCCCTGAGGGTCCCTTTCAAATTTGTGTTGATCGCAGAATTAGTGCGCTACAACAATGTTTTGTGCGTCGCTGAAGTTCTCATGCTTCACGGCAACAGTGTAGTTACCCGCAGCCAAGTCGTGCTTCACAACGATTCGGTTACCACCGATGATGTTTTCTTGAGCAACTTCTTGAGAGATGATCGACTTTCCTGACATGTCAGTTACTTCGAGGATGATGTTCTCACCGCCCAAATTCAACTCACGGTCAAACTTTACGCTGAACGTGCTTTCGAATACTGGGTTAGGGAAAATGTTCCACTCAGTAGTGCTGTCAATGTTCGACAAGCCGTGTGAAGGACCGTTGTTTTCGCCGTAACAAGAACCGTCGTCATAAGAAGCGTCAGAGTTGAAGTTTGTTGCATTCGCATTGGTGCAACCGAAAACTTCTGCATCAGTAGAAGAGAATGTCAAATCATAAGCTCTCCAAGCAGCGCCTTCAGCGTCCCAGCCTTGCAAGTTCAAAATGCCTGTAGCTGTTCCGTCTGTTGTCAATTGCATCAACAACACACGATCACCAGCAGCAGTAGCCGCTTGAACGTCCGTAGGTACTACGAACCACGCTCCGTCTGTTACAGTGAGTTCTGAACCGCTCAAAAACGTGTTGTAATCTACACCTACAGTCCAAAGGTTATTATTCGTGCTATTCGAAGCACCGATTGTCACCCAGCTATCATATTCAAGAGAGCCATCGAGAGCAACAATTTGCTCATTCACGTCCAAGGACGAGAAGCTTCCGTATTGATGCTGGTAGAAGCTACCAGTAGTACTTAGGTTCAACAAGTGCTCTCCGTCAGCGAAGACAGCGTGCAATGAATGCTCGGCTGATGGCAATACAGCGTACACTCGGTACGTGTTTCCTTCAACCTGGCCGCCATTGT
>CAJQKK010000067.1 GCA_905478895.1 uncultured Flavobacteriales bacterium
ATTTCTGAGCAACGACCATCACAGGCGTTCGAACGGCCAAAGCAATTCGACCAGGGCTTGGCTCCGCGGCTGAGACTGTTTTCGGAGTACTCGTTCCAGATCGCTTGCTTCCTGCGCTTTTCTTCTTCTGCGATTCTTTTTTCTTCTGCCACTCGTTGCCGTTCCAATTCTTGCTCCACTCGAACCCGTTCTTCTTGGTCCAGTCGGGCCTGCTTCTCTTCTGCAGATTCGCATGACATGAGCGTTATTGCGATTGCACAAATAGTCGCAAACATCGGAGTTTTAATGTTCATTTTGTAGGGTCTCAAGGGGTCAAAATAAGTGAGCGTCTGATGCTGTTGCCTGCGCTGTCCAAAACGCATAGGATGTAGATGCCTGCCGGAAGGGAACTCAGATCAATTCTTGGGTTAGGGGAATTGAAGGTGTCTATTATTGTTCCTGTAGAACTGATTACCATTCCTTCGCTCCAGATAAAATTCGCTTTGATTTGAATTTGTCCGGCACTTGGATTCGGATAAATCAAAAAATCATCCGGAGTGAATTCTAGGGTAGAGACAAATGGGGTGTATTCGTAATACATGCGAGTCTCGCAGCCTGCACCGTCGCCGCAATCGTACCAGACATCTACGAAGTATATGAAATTATTCGGGTCGAAGTTTTCGATAAGGATGTATTGCTCATCGCCATTTTCAAGAAGTAATTCTTCATTGGAACTGATTTCAATCGCACCCCACATGTATTGGGCACATTCCGTGCTATCACTGCATACGAGGATATCAATATTTGGTTTCTTTATTACAATACCTAGGCTTGGCGCTACATCTTCTGATGCCGTCAATTGAAACGTACTGTCACTTACGCAACCCGTTGAGTCATTTTCGAGCAAAAGGAAAAAGTTCAAGTCTTCTGCACTCGACATAGAGTCAACATCGAATAAGATCTGATGTCCTGTTTCCCCGCTGGAAATATCAATATTGCTGGATAAAGCTTCCCAAGAATATTGCAGCCCAGGGTCGTATGGATTGGCTTCAAGGAGGTTGTTGTGGCTGTTTAAACAGGGCACGATATCCCCAGAAATGGCGGGCGTGAGGGGCAATGGATTTACAATCACCAAAGCTTCATTGCTGATAATCGTGCCGCAAGCATTGACATACTCTAAGTAGACTAAAGTTGAGTCATGGAGAGGAGGTGTAATAGCCATTAACTCGTCGGTGCTGAACAACTCCCAATTTGAGTTGGATGAGTTGGTGTAGAACCAGTTTAATGCGAAATTCCCAATTCCTCCTGTTGCAGCGATCGCTTCCCACTCGATGGATTCACCAGCGCAGAATTCACCAGATTCTGAGAGTTCGATACTTCCTGAAATAAGAGAGTCTGCGACGTCAATTGATACTAGGTTGCTAAAACCTGATCCACATCCGTCATTCGATTCGCTTCGTAAAAGGTAAGTTTCACTCGAGTAGAGTTCATCGGCAGACCAGGATGTTTCAAGGGCACCGGCAATGGGGATGGTATCTGTGTCAACTACTTCATACCACTGGTAGTTGTAGTTGCCTCCACCACCTTGAGCACCTGGTCCGAATAGCTGGGCAGGTGCCGTTCCGAAGCAAATCAATTGGTCATTGCTAGCGATTGAAGGGACAAATTCATCGTAAACATGAATGAAGAGGTTATCCGATGCAACGCTTCCACAAGCAGCATTGATCGCCACATTTCGAATAAAATTGTCACTCCAAGGCAAGCCTTCCATCTGAAGCGTGTCAGTAGTTGCACTCAACAAGCTCCAACTCACTCCATTCTCGCTTGTTTCCCATTGATAGCTAAATTGCCCGTCTGCACCGATTGCAGAATTGGTTTGGACGGCGAATGGAAGGGCCGCATCAAAGCATATGGAGGTGTCCTGAACGCCACCTTCAAGGATGATTGAAGAGGCTTGCATTTGGGGCAAAACATGGTAGTAAACAGGTGATGCGAATTCGCTGCCACAGCCATAAGGGGAGATGTACTCCATGCTCAACCAGAAGCTAGAATTTAACTGAGAAATGCTCGTTGTTAATGAGGTTTCACCAGATATGGGTGATAAAGTCTCTGGCGGCTGATTCTCGATGTATTCACCAAAATACCATTGGTATAGCATATCATTTCCGCTCGCCTCTGGAAATGCACTGAATTCAGCATTGCTCTCGAAGCAGAGACTGTCAGGATTGTTTTCAGAAAGTGTTCCTGCAATGAGTTCATCCCATACAGAGATTTCAATTGAGTTGCTTGTGACAGACCCGCAGCCAATATCGCTGGTTGCCACAATAAAGAATGAAGTGGTTTCGAAAAGTGGACCCAGGGCTAGAGCTTCATTGGTTTCACCTTCAATGGGAACTGGTGGTGCACCGTAATACCATTGGTAGTTGAATTCCGCGTTGGCGCCGGTTGCGGGCGTACTATTTATCAACTCTGGTGTCTCTCCGTAACAGATGGTTTGATCATTCGTCGCAATGCCCGATTGAATCTGATTGTAAACATCTATGGAAACCTGGTTGCTGATCACGGCCCCGCATCCAGCAGTTGATGTCGCAACAAGTCGCACATCGGTTGTCTCGGTCAAGATGCCGAATGAGAAAAAGTTCGGATTGGTGGATATAGTTGTCCAATCCTCATTTGAGTTATGGATTTGCCAAGCGTAATCGAATTCTTGTGTGCCTCCCGTCGCTGATATGGAAGTTGTCAGCGTAGGACCCGTATACCCGTAGCAGACCGTGGAGGACTCGCCTTGGCGAATGATTTCGGCCGCTTGTAATTCGGGTAAGACTTCGACTTCAACAGCTTCTGACCAAACGGTTCCACACCCGTCCTCACTTGTGTATGTGACCGCTAGGCTTGCGTCTTCAGTTAGTGATTCCGTTTGTCCATTTAAGCCGGTTGCTCCTTGGATCTCGGCATATTCTTGACCTTGTTGTGATGCCCACCATTGGTAAGATATATTCTCTCCAGACAGGGCAGTGGAAGCTTCGAATCCTGACGAGAAGCCATAACAAATTGGACTCTCTGCAGCTGTAATCGCTCCGGCTATGAGTTCTTCATAAACGTAGATTTCAACGGTGTTGGATTCAATCGTTCCACAACCCGCCTCACTTTCTGAGAGGACGCTCACGCTAATTGAGCCTGTGAGTGGCTCAGGGCTCCAAGTACTTCCGTTTGCCACAGCATTCGGTTCATTTGTCCCATCCGTGTAGACGAGCCAAGTGTACTGAAAGTCTTCATTTGCTCCTGACGCCGGCGTTACTTCCAAAGGAATGGGTGAGGTGTCAAAGCAAATGTTTTGTGATTCTGATAGTACGCCCGATTGTAACGCATCGAATACATGGACTGAGACTGTATCTGATGCGACGGTACCACATCCATATGTCGATTCGTATTGGACATGTGCCATGAATGACTCGGTGGCATTGTTTATCGGTTGCACCAGCCCTTGCCAATTCGATTGGAAATTCAATTCTACCCCTGTTCCAAAATACCACTGCACATCAAAGTTGCCGTCACCGCCAGAGGCCACAGTGGAAGAGAAGATGGAGGCAGCATCAAAGCATATGGTGTCCAAGTTTGTGGTCAATTCTCCGGCAATCAATTCAGGTAAAACCTCAATGGCTATTTCGTTTGAGTTCAGCATACCGCATCCATCGATGGAAGTTGCGACAAGTTGAAAAGTAGTGGAGGCATTTAAGCCGAAAGGACTAAGTACCTGGGCATCTTGTCCTGAGATATCTAGCCCGTCTGCCTGCCATTGCCAAGTAAATTGCATGCCTGCTGCGGGAGCCAATTCCAATTCGAGAATAGGGGAATCGTCGTTAAAGCAAATCGCCATATCCTCAGTTGCATCAAGGAAGGCGATGGTTGGGTCTTCGAGCTCAGGAAACACATCCGCGACAAGCAGGTTGGAGCCAATTGAACCACAGCCGTCCGTAGAAGTACCACTCAGGTTGAATGAGGTAGTTGTGCTCAATGGGGTGGACTGCAGGCTGGTGCCATTTGCACCAGGCAGAGGCTGAAATCCACTCCCATTATCCACGTTCCATTGCCATTCCCACGGGGTAAAGTCGTTGGGGTTTTCGGTCACTGATGCTGTGCCGTGGGCGGTGTTATAACACAGTGTGCTCTGTGCCGCATCCCAATTGATTATGACATTTGTTAGTTCGGGCAATGCAAGAAGATCGAGAGTAGCACTCTCTTGAGCCGTGCAACCCTCTGTTGTGGAATAAACAGCTTCTGCATTGACATTCTCCTCCAATGATTCGATGATAAAGGACAAGTCTGTTCCTGTCTGCGATTGAATCAGCATGTTATCCTCATCATATAAATTCCACTCAATGGTGAAATCTGAGCTGGTGACCGGTGAGGTGGACGTAACCATGACCGAACTTCCGAAACAGAAGCCCAGATCATTTCCATTCCCGGTGCCGGCGATTGTCCCTGCCTCAATTCCATTTAAGACTTCGATGGTCAGCAGCTCGCTTTCAATGTTTCCACAACCCATGTTGTCTATTGCTTGGGCAAAATAGCCTGCCGTATCTGAAGCTGCATTAAGCGAGATGGCTGGCGAATCAGGGTTGTTCCAGGCCTGTATCGAGTCGGGTGATTGAATGAACCAATTCCAGGTAACTCCTCCCGATCCCCCTGTGGTCAGTATGGGGTAGAAATCGGTCGATTCTGCTTCCGGACATACGGTTAATGTACCATTGGGTACAAAAAGCTCAAACGGTTCCAAAACCAATACATCCCACGACGCAAGAACACTTGAAATGACAACGGTATCAGTGTCGGATTGGGCAGTGGAATAGCCAATCAATTCGTACAACCCGCTAAATGCTAATGTTGCGGATGGAATGATGAGTGTTGAATCTGTCGATGCGATATCCCATTCAGATGGAATGGCATCATTATTCCAAAACCAGCCAGTTGAGTCACTCGATTCAATGAGATCAAACGTTTCCAAAGAAAGCGTATCGAGATGGCACAGTGAAACATTCGTTTGTGCCCAGCCGGATGTGTGCGCTAAGAGAAATGCTCCAACAAGAATGTGAAGGTTACGGATGGTCATTGTTGGGTACTGTTATTGCGCGAGTAGATGAGGTCGCCGGGTTTGGAATTGCTCAACTTCTTTCGAAGCGTCAAATAAACCACTGATATCGGGAGGGCAATGAAGGCGGCTCCAATGAGCGGAAGGTTACCCAGGGTAAAGGATATGTGCTCGGACTCGCTTCCCAATCCTATTTGTGCTAATATGAGATCCATGGCCCAGGGGCCGATGATAAGGCTCAGCAGCAGACCTGCCAGAAACGCAATTGAAATCAGCATCAAACCAATTTTTGTGTACAAAAGGATGATGTAATTATTGGATATGCCAAACGCCTGAAGGGTTCCAATGTTGGGGCCGTTATGAGCGATATGCTGGATCAACAAATTCACGACGAAACTGATGACAAAACCCAAAGCCAAAATGGTTATCGCCAAGGTGAGTATCCGAGTCAATCCCGAGATGATGCCAAGGTTACGCTTGGATTCGATGTCAGTCAGATTGAG
>CAJQKK010000068.1 GCA_905478895.1 uncultured Flavobacteriales bacterium
AACGCCAAATTTGAAGGCGCTCACTCGTCTCTGATCGATGGTCACCCGGAGCTCGACTTGCTGGATCCTAGACTGGGCAGTCCATGGTTGAGCGCACTCACGGTTGACCAATGGGAAGCTACCCTGTCGGGGATGGCCTCGTTGCTGGCAGCGTTGGATTTGAAGCAGGATGATCCGCGTCTTTCAATTAGCCTGAGAAACGACACGTCCCGGCAACGTTTGGCCATCATGCTCGGCGGACAATTGATTTGTTCCGTTGGCCTGGTCAAGGGCGTTCCGACAATGCGCTACCAAATTCCGAAAGAATTGGAGCTGCCTATTGGCGGTTCGTTGGATTCGTTTCAGCCAAGTGTGGGCGTCGGATCCATGATCCAAATGCCCATCGACGGTTGGCGATCCGATCGCGCATGGCTGGATGCTGTGGTCGAAGTGGCGCGGGCAGAATTGAAACGCACGAAATCTTCGCCCTATCAATCATCCCACCGTCCATACCTCTTGGATGTGTTGCAGGACACAAAAGCGCGCTCTTCTTTTGTCGCGTTTGCGAGTGCGCCGCTCCCACACAAACTCGTGGAAGTCTACAAGCGCATACTCGTCGTGCGCGGCATCGCAAACGAACGGTACAAGTGGCAGTGGTTTGGGGAATTCAGTGACAATTGGAACCTGGAGGCCGCGGACTTTGGGGAGATGAAGCGCTGGATGCGTTTTGAAAACCTGATGGATTCGCGAGCGCATTCATTTTGGCGGGTTTTGTGGGAAGATCCAGAGGAGGCGAGGTCCTATTTCAAAGAGCTGTTCAATGCGGATCATACCATCGAACAGAAAATCGCATTTGCAAAGACCAGGAGCAAGGAACTTCTTCAAGCCAGAAAACCCAATTGGAATACTTCTGGCCAAGACGAACGAACCTTATCCATGCTTTGGGCAGCCATGGATATTGAGCATCACGCTCCTTACAAGTACAGTTTTTACACCCGATTTTGCCAACAGTCAGGCTTGAAGTCCGCAGGGAATGCGAAGCGTTATGAGCATTATCTCGAATTGATTCAGGCGTTTGCCTCAGATTGGATAAAAGGAGATAATGAATTGCTTCTAGCCCATCAAGAAGCGTTGGGTGAGGAGATCCAATTGAAGGATCCGAGCCATCACTTGCTCTCCCAAAACATCTGGTACATGGTCCTGGATCAGCTTTGGACCGAACAGGCGCAGACCGACGATGAGCAGGTCACTTCAGGTGTCGAAGAGCCGATCAGCAAATACCGTCAGCCCCTTCAGTTTTTCGACGACTCTTTTCTGCCTGCAGCGAACATCCATTCGATGCTGGACGGTCTCCAACGCAAGAAAAACATCATCTTGCAAGGGCCTCCAGGGACTGGAAAAACCTTCATCGCCAAGCGCCTGGCGTATGAAGCATTGAATGAGAAAGATGACTCGCGAGTCGAGGTGGTTCAATTTCACCAGAGTTACAGCTACGAAGATTTCATCCAAGGATTTCGTCCCCGCAAGGAAGGGGGGTTTGAACGCAGAAATGGTGTCTTCTACCGGTTTTGTGAACGCGCTCGAGACGATGCAGACAGTCCTTACTTTTTTGTGATTGACGAAATCAATCGCGGCAATTTGTCCAAGATCTTCGGAGAGCTCATGATGCTCATTGAAGCCGATAAGCGGGGGGAGGGCCACGAGGTGCAATTGACATACAGCGAGGCAGATGAGCACTTTTCAATCCCGGAGAATGTTCATGTCATCGGCACCATGAACACTGCGGATCGATCCCTAGCCATGGTCGATTATGCCTTGCGCCGCCGATTCCTCTTTTTCAATTTACCGCCTCAGTTCAACGATGCATTCAAAGCCCATTTGCGCCATCGTGCGGTTTCAGAAGATATGGTGGCTCAGATCGTGAGCGCATTGATTTTACTGAACGCCCGAATCGCCTCTGACCCCAACTTGGGTGCTGGGTTTGAAATTGGCCACAGCTATTTCTGTAGCGGATGCGAAGATGGCCAAGAGGAAGCCGTGTGGTACCGGCAAATCATTGAACAGGAAGTGGGGCCGCAGCTGCGGGAATTTTGGTTTGACGACACGGACGAGGCCGATCATCAGATTGCCTTGTTGCTAAAATGCTTGGAAGTATGAGAACAGAATTAACGAAGAACACCTCCGTTGCCAACCACCTCTCGCTCTGGTTTGAAGTGGCGTCCAAAGTGATCCAGGCAGTTCCAGGCTTGACCGCAGAGTCCAAGCAGATTTACTCGGTCATCTACAAGGATGGATCGGGGATTCAAGTGACCATTGGCGGCAAAATGGCTTTGCGTTTGATCAAAAAAGGCAAAGGCGCCAATTTCGGATTTTATGTCATTGATGACCTTCCACAAGTTGAGGAGAAATACGGGGAGAAGCTTGAGAAATCTGGAGATGACGGTATCGTATGGTACGAAATCGAAGCGGAAGATGTGGACCCTATGGACTTCTTCGATGGAATGGTCGCTTTGGCTACGCGAAGTGCTGGTGAGTTTGAGATTTCTCCATACCGTGTGAAGAATGTGGACCTGCACGACCAGCGCATTGCCCAGGCGTTATTCAATGCAGAAGTTCGGGTAAAACTTTTGGAACAACTGTTTTTCAGGAGCCGAAATTTCTTCCTGTTTCAAGCGAATCCAGCGGTTTGGGATCTCCAATTGGCACTGCAAAAGAACAAAGTGGATCAATGGTCTGTGCGAAAATTAGGCAGTGAAATGCGGCCAGATGATTTGGTGGTGCTTTGGTCAACCGGAGAGAACCGTGGAGCCTATGGTTTGGCAAGGATCACGGCCAAGGTTCGTCCGCGATTGAAGACCGATATTGACTTGAATGAGTTTGACCAAAGTGTGGATTTAGAGGTGATTGAGAACTGGGCGGATGACCCAGTCTTCTATCGGGAAATTGAGCACTTTGATTGGATTTCGAATCACCTCCAAGGGACGAATTTCAGGATCACCAATGAAATGTTCTTCGGTTTGATTGAATGGAGGCAGCGGAGGATGCGCCAGGAAAAGTTTTGTGTTTGGAAATTGGCTCCGGGTGAAAATTCCGTGAATTGGCCCTTGTTCAAAGCTCAATCTCAGGCGTCCATCGGCTGGGATATTGGCAATCTATCGGATTTCGCTTCAGAGGAAAATATTGAAGAGGCGGTCCAGGCCTTTTATCCGGAGGGCAAAGAGAATCGAAGGCAGACGGCGAAGACGCTGTATTCCATCGGAAGACGATTCCTCCGGGGCGACTACGTCGTGGCAAAAGATGGTTTTACGGGTTACCACGGCGTGGGTCGCATCACTTCGGGCTACGACTACGAATCGGAAGCAGGTGATGGGAAATGCCACCAAGTAGACGTAGAGTGGTTCCGTGATTATGACGCTTCACCCGGTTTTATGAAGCACAGATCAACACTTGTGGATATCACGGATAGCGCAGAAGAACGCAGTCACATTGAGCAGCTCTACGACTTTAAATTTTCAAACGATGTGCAAGTGGTCGAGGAACTTGTCGAGGATTGGTTTGAAGATGCCTTCATCGAAGAAGCCGTTACGGAGAGAATCCTTGCATCATTGAAGTCGAAAAAGAACATCATCCTCCAGGGCCCTCCTGGCACGGGCAAAACATTCATCGCCAAGCGGCTTGCCTACGCTTTCATGGGCAAAAAAGACAAGCGCAGAACGGAAACAGTTCAATTCCATCAGAGCTACAGCTACGAGGATTTTATTCAGGGTT
>CAJQKK010000069.1 GCA_905478895.1 uncultured Flavobacteriales bacterium
TGATTTCATTCCGCGCACGTACATCGAAGAAGACGTCTCATTGAATGACTTTTACACGACAACCGATCCTTACATGGTGCTCGAGTTGGACAAGGTAGAATACACGGAAGCGATGGAACGGTTGTCCGATGAAGAAAGGGCCATGCTTGCAAGTGGTAAGAATTTCTATGAAATCACTTTTCGAAATGAAGGAGGGTTGGTCATGCCCTTGATCGTGCAATTTGAATACGAAGATGGTCGTGAGGAAATTCGACGCATCCCCGCTGAAATTTGGAAAATGAGTGAACCTACCGTCACGAAAGTGTTTGTGACGGATGCACCGGTAACACAGATCACTTTGGATCCGATGTTGGAGACGGCGGATGTGGATATGTCGGACAACTACTGGCCCGCTCGGCCGCAGCCAACTCGTTTTGAATTGTTCAAGTCCGAGGGCCGTTCGCGATGGGGCGCTTCCAGTCAAGAAAACCCCATGCAGCGTGCTCGTCGGAATGCAGAGATGCAGTCTGAGGATGCGGACGATTCAGGGGATTCAGAGTCCGCACCTGAGAAGGACTGATAGCGTACGCAGATTTGAGGCTTCATGTGTGCTCTGCATAGAGCAGGGCGATTGCGCTTGCGCCCAATGCAAGACCGATGATGTTGCGCATGTTTAATTTTTCGCTGAACAAGAGCAGCGAAAAGACAGCGCTCGCGATGATGATTCCTAAGTTGTTAATGGGCATGATGGCACTTTTGTCCAAGCTTACCTTGTCATAGGTTTCCAGCAGAAAGTAAAGCGATCCAAAGTTGATCATCCCAAGGGAAATGCCTCCGAGCCAAGTGTTCTTCCTTTGATACGATGCATTTTGCTCGCGATTGCGGATGATGATGAGCCAAGTCAGGCCGATTGCAAATGCCGTGCTCAGTGGTAGGGAAGGGAACAACAATCGAAACGAAACCTCTTTCATGAACTCGGGTCCTGAAAATGCGGCAAACATGAAATCGATCATTCCGCTTCCGACGAAAATGACCATTGGAATGAGCCAGTTTTTTTCTTTTTTGGTTTGTTCGGGTTTCCAAGAGGAGAGCACAATGGCCGGGATGGAAAGTCCAATCGCAGCCATTTTTTTGAGCGTCACGGTGTCTCCGGGGTCAAAGAGTAGAAAAATGGCGACCGGAATGACCATGCTGAGCTTGGCAGAAATGGAGGTGACTGTGATGCCGTTCTCCTGCGCACTTTTGGCGATCAATTGGAACAGATAGATGAACAAACCTCCAGCGGCCAGTCCCGTGCCAACCCATCGTGGATCAGACTCCCAAGCGCGATGAAACGTTTCCGTGCCTCCTGCCAGCCACCAGCCAAGTGAGCCTGCAACGCCGTAATTGATGACGATGGCCTTCAAGGAATCAATGTTCCACAACTTGAATGCTTGAAACAATAGAAATATTCCTGTGCTAAGGGATATACTAATGAACAGGTAGGAGAGTGGATTCATAGGAATGAGGCGAAGGTAGTCATCCGAAATCGGTCAACCATTGTTTGGATGGAGCGCCCAATTCCATCGATCGGGACCGGCACGACCTGCTGCGGTCTCGTGCTCAGGAGGGATGGCATTCTTAGGCCATTCGGGTGCTTTTAACCCGCTTTTCATTTCGTTCGGTGCAGTCCATACTTTCAATTCATCCCAAACATTTTCTTGGAGAAATTGCTGCAAGGTTCGCGCGCCTCCTTCGACCAATATGCTTGAAATCCCATGTTCCTTCCAAAGCTTGCCTAAAAGTATTTTCAGGCCCGATTCCGGATTCCATGGGCATATTTCTGATGCACGGGATAAGGACGGCTCTTTCACGATGTGAATGATGGAATCTTCACCTTGTCGTCGCATCAATGGATGGCCAATTGGCAATCTTCCGTTTGGATCGATTACGATGGCTTTTGGCGACCTTCCTCGGCTATGCCGTACATTCAATTGTGGTTCATCGACAAGTGCTGTTTCGACACCAATGACAATTCCCATTTCTTCTGCGCGCCAAGCATGTGTCATGGCTCGTGATGCATCACCTGTGATCGCGACTCCGCCGCTGCCCTGTGCGCGTTCTGCGGCGTTTCGGGGGTCCATGAACCCGTCCCGCGACTGTGCCCATTTTAAGACGGCATAGGTGCGATCTTTCTCCACATTGCAAAAAAACCGCCTGTTTTGCCATTGGACTTCTGATTCAAGGCAGCCCGTTTCGACGCGGATCCCGGCCTGTTTCAAACGCTCAATTCCGCCACCGCTGACACCGGGATTGCAATCCGCCGTGCCGATGAGGACTCTTTTTGGTCGAATCGATTCAATGAGCGCAGCGCAGGCTGGGGTTTTGCCCACGTGATTGCATGGTTCCAATGTGACGTACCAGGTGCTATTGGGCAGATGGTTGAGGTCGTTGGGGGCGATTGAGCGATGCGCATTGACTTCGGCGTGTGATTCGCCAAATTTTTCATGCCAGCCTTCTCCGATGATTCGTCCTGATTCGTCCGTGATTACGCATCCGACCTTGGGGTTGGGTGCGGCGTAACCCGCTCCCCGCTCCGCGAGTTCAATCGCTTTCCGCATGAACGCTGCGTCTTCCGTGGACCAATGGGTCATTCGCTTGTAGCTTCCAATGTATTCTTGAGTAGCATGGCAATGGTCATGGGGCCAACACCTCCAGGAACCGGAGTGATGTGACCGTTCCAATCCTTCTCCAGTAGATGCATTGCGACATCACCCGTAAGCCGTGATCCTGATTTGCGGGTGGCGTCTTCGATTCGGTTGATGCCTACATCAATGACTACCGCACCGGGTTTGATCATGTCAGGCGTCACAAAGTGGGCACGGCCAATCGCAGCGATCAAGATATCAGCAGACCGCGTGATTTCTTCCAGATTTTGGGTGCGTGAGTGGCACATCGTGACCGTGCAGTTGCCGGGATTGGCATTGCGACTCAATAGCAATGTAATGGGCGTTCCGACAATAGCGCTGCGACCCAATATAACAGCATGCTTTCCCTCAGTTTCAATTCCGTAGCGATCTAGCAATTCAATGATTCCAGAGGGAGTTGCAGGTGCAAAACAAGGAAGTCCAATGCTGAGCTTACCCGCATTGATCGGGTGGAATCCGTCTACATCCTTGACAGGTGAAACGCACTCAAGAATAGCTTGGGCATCAATGTGGTCAGGAAGAGGAAGTTGCACAATGAATCCGTCGATGGTCGGATTCTCGTTGAGTTTTTCAACCTGCTGGTTAAGTTCTTTTTGATCAATTGTCTCCGGCAATTCTACCAATGTACTTTCAAATCCGACATATTCGCAAGCCTTAATTTTGTGGCCGACATAGGCTCGGCTTGCGGGATTGTTTCCAACGATGATGGCTGCGAGATGCGGTCTTTTCAATCCATTTGCGATGCGACCAGCTACGGCTGCCTTCAGTTCGTCTTGAATGGCGATGGAGGTCGCCTTTCCGTCTATAATTTGCATAGTGCTGTTGGCTGTTTTATTTATTGAAAGAAGACAAGTTGGCCATTCGACTTCGCTTGCCACCTTTTCCCTTTGTCATGACCTGCATCATTTTTTTCATGTCTTGAAATTGCTTGAGTAAGCGGTTGACTTGCGGCACATCGGTTCCAGATCCTCTGGCAATTCTGTTCTTGCGATGGGAATCAATGAGCTCGGGTGTGGCCCTTTCTTGTGGTGTCATGGATTGAATGATGCATTCCACCTGTTTGAAGGAATTGTCATCCAACTCAATTCCTTTTAATGCCTTGGACATGCCCGGGATCATGCTCATCAGATCTTTTACATTGCCCATCTTTTTGAGTTGTTGGATTTGGCTCAGAAAGTCTTCCAGATCAAATTTGTTCTTTCGGATTTTCGCCTCCAATGCTGCGGCTTCCTTCTCAGAAATAACTTCTTGCG
>CAJQKK010000070.1 GCA_905478895.1 uncultured Flavobacteriales bacterium
CCGGGATGTACATGTGCATCCGATCCAAAAATGCCCCTTTGATGTAGCCTTCTGGAATGGATTCAAACAAATGCGAATGCTTTAGCATGTAAGGAACATTGTGCTTGGTATTGCCCACAAATGCCATGGATGCCGTCGCCTGATACGTTTCCTTTCCCCGGTTGAAACTCTGGTTGGCCATGTAATTCTGCATGATCTTGACCAAGTCTCCATCGGTGCGCTTCCCTCCTTTTTCTTGCTCGAATTCGTCCAGGGCCACGACATCCCAGTAGCCCACAAGCCCGATGCGGTTTCCGCTGTTGTTGACAAACAAGCGAGCTTTGGAGACGTCCCCTCCTGAGACAAGAACCCCGTGGGGCGACAGCTCTGAAAAGATGTGCGATTTACCTGTCCCTTTGGGGCCCAACTCAATGAAATTGTAATTGTTTTCAACGTGAGGAATCAAGCGTGAGAGCTGGATAAACTTGTCGCGCTGGCTGAAAAATTCCGGGTTGAGGCCAATGGAATGCATGAGCAAATCCATCCATTCCTCCGTTGAGAATTCAGCCCTGCGCTGGCAGTAATCCTCCACATCCACGTTGGCAACTTGAATCGGCTTCAAATCCGCAATGACCCATCGCATGTCACTGTCATCTTCATGGGAATAGGCCATGGTCAGGATGCACCAGACGCCCGCCCCACTCAAGAGCTTTTGATTGGTGTCGACGATGAAATCAGAGACGGGCACACCGCGCAGTCCGAGGTTCGAGAATTCGGCCTGGTATTGATTGCTGCGCTCGTTGAGGACGACATTGATTTTGTCGATGACCTTGTGGCTGCCAACGGATCGAATCTTGTGCTTGACCACCTCTGCATCGGAACGGTGCACGTAATTGTCTTTGATGACATTTCGGACCTTCTCAACGCCCTCTGCAATGATGGCTTCATCGTCGATGGCACAGTACTGGCCCAACAGGTATTCCAGCACATAGGCTGGAACCGGATTGTTGCCTTTGACGAGGGAGACGAGGTCCTTGCGAACCACCTTCCCTTCGAATGCCGCGATTATTTTTTCCTTGAGTGCCATTAGAAATCGGGTTGAATGAGGGTTTGATTGGGAATGGTGATTTCAGCCAATGCATTGAGTGAATCCTCCGTATCCCAGACCCGGAGTTTGACAAAATTTTCTGATGAGGCTTCAGGCGTCAGCGTGAGCTCGACCACTTGTGACCGTTCCGAGGGATTTTCGGCTGTGGAATCCAGCAACACCTCTTCTTGGTTGCTCACCACGTGTCCTGCCTGATGCATCAGTGCCACAAAGATGTTGCGTGGCTTTTCCGAATGACTGACCGGATCGGCTTGGATGAGGGTTAATTTCATGCGGCTGGAGACCACTTTCAATTTGCCTTGTTCTGGAATCAAAATTCCCACTTTGCGCGAGATTTCTTCCACCTTCCTTGAGCTTTCGATCAGCGGAACGATCAACTCTTGGAGCGATCCTCCACCGTGCACAAATTGATGCCCAACACCCGTGTGGCGGTAGCGGTTGGTGGAGGCCGGAATGTGCACGTACAAATCGGATTTCAACCCCGTGGCATTCGCGATCGGGACCGAGTAGCCGTGTGTTCCCAGGTCGAGTTTTTCACCGCTGACTCCCCAACGGTTGTGCTTGAATTGAGCGTCTTCTTGGCCCAACGGGTGGGTTTCTAAGTCGGTGTCTTTCAGTTTTCGGTCGTTGTACAGAAATCCATGATCGGCTGTTACATAGACCTTCGCAACCGCCAGCGTTGCATGGAGGTATCCAATCAACTTCTGTAACTCCTCCACTGCGTCTTCGACGGCTCGAAATGTCTGGTCTTCAGAAGCCCGCTTGTCCCCGGTGGAATCAATCAAATCGTGGTAGATGTAAACCACTCGATCCAGACCGGTATCGCCTTGTTTGAAAATCTCACGGCGCTCATCCTGCTTCATCTTGAGCAGGGTTTTCGCCTGGATGGCGGCTGAATTCGCATTCACCGACTGAAGGACCTGCTCCCGGTGTGTGCTTTCGGTTGAAATGCCATCGGCTGTTATGCCCGTCTCGGTCCAGGCCTTCTCACCGGGAAGCAACATGGCCATCCCCACGCTTGTTCGCGAGGGAATGCAGGCCAACATGTGGCCCATGGTGGCTGTGTTCTTAGCATCCTTGTGCAGTTCTGACAAAAGGGATTGGCCCACTTCGTAGCGCAGTGCATCGGAAACGATGACAGCGACCTTTTGTCCGGCCTCAGCGACTTTATCTGCATAAAAATGGCGCTGCAGCGGAACCGTCAGGTCCTCATAGGCAAAGGACTTCTCTGCGAAACACTTCAGCCATTCTCGGTTCAAGCGCTCCAGATGCGCCTCGTAGGTCACATTGAGGAAATCGATGAGTGCCTCCAATCCCGTGATCAAATCTGCGCTCAAAACAGATTGGTCCATGGAACGCCAAGCATGGACTGCGTGACGGAATGTTTGATCCACTGCATACCCCGATTCCGTGTAGTGGGCGATGTACTCATCCGGGCGATCCCAAATGCAATTGCCCGCCTTCTCAATCATGACAGCGCATTTCGCAGCGCCCGTTATGATCTTCATGACAGATTTGGCATCATCGGACAGCGCCAAGTGCAGGGTTGAGTTTTTTTGCACGCGATTCAGTACGCTCTCCGGCGCGGACTGCACATCGGGCACCAGATCACTGAGCACCTTCCACACCATGGATGGGGTGTACTCCGCAAACTCCGCCTCGATGCCGTACACCTCAATGAGCTTTTGGCCAATGACGCGTTCGTCTGCACGCCTTAAAACACGCTCAAATTTGTCCTTCAACGAGCCGTGCTGTTCCATAACGGTGAGCAATTGCTGCATGGAAGTCAACCGGGATTCTTGCTTCTCATTCAACTGCTGGTAGGGATCGTCTGCAGAA
>CAJQKK010000071.1 GCA_905478895.1 uncultured Flavobacteriales bacterium
ACAATTCTCCGCTGCATATGCCGTTATTTGCATGCAGCATCCATGGAAATCGGTTGAGCCCCTCATTTTGAAACAATTCCTCAAACATTTGTCTTGGTTGATGATTCTCAACCTCGCTGTCAAACCAGCTTATTTGCTGATCATTGACACGAAAATTCAGGACTTGCTCGGACCGGAAGAGTTTGGTCGGTATTTTCCGTTGTTGAGCCTTTCCATATTGCTCAACATCCTCTTGGATGCGGGTTTAGCCAATCACATGACGCGCCTCATCTCAGGCAATCGGGGTGAAATTCATCACGCTTTCCGACAAGGCTGGCGCACGAAGAGCGTCCTCTTCCCTGCGTACTTTGCTCTGCTCATGTCGATTGGATGGCTGCTGGGCTGGAGAGGTGAATCACTGATTTGGCTGGCCTGGATTGGGATCAACCAGGCGCTGCTTAGCGCCATTCTTTACATCCGTGCAGGCCTCCAAGGCATTGGCGCCCACCGCACCGACGCATGGGTATCGGTGGGCGATCGGAGCATGCTTTTTCTCTCCATGGGAGCGCTCATCTTTTCATTTGAACGATTCGAGCTTACTTGGCTCTTATGGGGCACCTCTGTGGCATTATTCCTCACGTGCATCATTGCACTTTGGAGACTAAAAAAGCACACATTGTTTGTTGACCGCTTGCCGTCACCGCTCGGTGATGAATCAGCGAGAAACATCCAAGAAGACCTCAAATCAGGATGGCCATACGCCCTGCTGTTTCTATTGATGATGACGTACCACCGGGTCGATGGAATCATGCTCGAACGCCTGGCGCCTGATGGCGCGATTCAAGCCGGCTGGTACGCGATGAGTTACCGGTTCTTTGAAGCGGCCAATATGATTGGCTATTTGTGTGCGACATTGCTGCTCCCTTATTTTACACGTATGCTCGCGCAACGTGCAGATGTGCGACCGCTTGCTCGTTCCATGAGCAGCGTGCTCCTCGCAGTCGGTGCTTCCATTGCCTGGGCCTCGTGGTTTTTCCCCGAATCGTTTCTCGGTACATTTTATGACTATGAAATTCAAGCAGCCGCAGGAATTCTTCCTTGGCTTATGATTTCATTCGCCGTTTTTGCCCAGGGCTACGTTTTCAGCACCTTGCTCACTGCGAGGGGAGATATGCGTGTTTTGAATCGAATGGCTGCCGCGGGAGCTTTGCTCAATATCGTATTGAACGCTTGGTGGCTCAGCCAGGCAACCGCCACCAACGGCGGCATGGGTTGTGCCATTATTAGCGCCATCACTCAAGGAGCAATGGTCGGTGGCCAGATTTATTTCTGCTTGCGCAACCACCCAGGAAGGCAGTGGTGGAAGCTGCTCCGCGCCCTTTGCCTGCATTCATTGGCTTGCTTTGCAATATGCAGCCTTCTGTCGCGTTGGGGAATCAACCCCAATCAAGCACTTTGGATCGCACTGATTGGATGCCTCGCGGCTGGCTTGCTGCCGGGCGTCATTGATTTTCGATCCATGAAGAAGATGCTGTCCGATAAGATGAATACCTTTGCCGACTCGTAGCTCCAATCCCATCGCATGAATTCAACCGATTCCACGCTCAACTCGAGCCATCTGCTTCGTTTCATATTTGACCGCCGCAAGGCTTTTTTCTTCATTGGCCTTGCTGCTGCATTGGCCTCTTCATTGGCGGCAATGCTGATGGAAGAGCAATTCAAATCCACGGTCATCATGTTCGCAACGCCACAGCACTCCATTGGCGAGCAATTCTACGAGGAAATCAAGCGCAACGATTTGTTGGAATATGGCGAAACAGAAGATGCGGAACGCCTGCTTCAAATCCTCAATTCCGACCGCATTCGGACGCGCATCATCGCCAAATACGACCTTTGGAAACACTATGACATTGATCGGTCTACGGCAGGAGCTCAATCCCTTTTGGGCAAGGAATACAACTCCAATGTAGACGCGCGGTTGACGCGCTATGGATCCATTGAGGTAGCAGTGCTGGACAGCGACCCCAATCAAGCCGCGGACATGGCGAATGACATCGCTTTCCTTGCGGATTCGGTCGCCAATCGCCTTCGAAATGAACGGGCAGAAGAAGCCTTGGTTTATGCGGGATCGTCGCTGAATCAGGTGCAAGATGAAATCGAGCGCATGGAAGAGCAACTCGGCCGACTTTATGAGTTGGGCGTCTACGACTTCGCCACTCAAATCGAAGGGTTGAACGAACAGTATGCCACTGCGATTGCAAAAGGTGCATCCACGAATGCAGAGAAAATTCGAAAGCAAATGGCCGAGATTTCAACGCATGCCAACGATTTCAATAAGCTGACCAACCTCATCGAAGCGGCCTATGACCGGGAAGCAATTCTTAAAAAACGATTCGAATTGATGAAGCTTGATGCCGAAACACAAATGCCTTCTGCTTTTGTGGTAGACTACGCTGCTCCTGCTGACAAAAAAGCCAAGCCCATCCGTTGGTTGATTGTGGTCATGAGTGTGGCGAGTACTTTGGCACTTGCCCTGCTCATCATGCTCGGCGCAGAAAACTTAAAGGAGCCACAGGCGGCATGATTCCAACCGCGAGGACACCTCGGTATTTATATCTGGCCACAGGAGCCTATGCGGCCCTGCTCGCCCTCGCATTTTATTTCGAATTTCCCTGGCTCGCCCTCTCACCACTTGCAATTGGCATCGCCTGGATGGCTTTTCATCGACTGGATGCTTTGATGCTTTTTTTGGTGGCTTGCGTTCCACTGAGCATCAGCCTAGAAGACCTGGAACTTGGTGGTATTGGTGCTTACCTGCCCACTGAACCGCTGCTTGCAGGTGTTCTCGTATTGTTTTTCTTCAAGGCCGTTTCCGGTTGGCCGGCTCACCCCACTGTGCTGAAGCATCCGCTTTCTCGCTGGGTGCAATGTTCGCTGTTGTGGATTGGAATTACGGCAATCGTGAGCTCCCATCCTCTTGTTTCCTTCAAATTTCTGGCGGCAAGGCTTTGGTTTATAGTGGGATTCTTTTGGGTTTTGGGAGAAATGTTCCGGACTAAAAAAGCGCAACGCCATCAATTTATCCTGGCTTATGCATTCCCACTTTGTGGTGTCATCGTCTATACGCTCGTGAGGCATGCTGGCTTCGGTTTTGAAAAAGATGCCGGACACTGGGTCATGAAGCCATTCTACAAGGACCACACTTCTTACGGTGCGGTGCTTGCCATGGTGATCCCGCCCATGCTCGCGCTCCTCAGCTGGAAACGGTTCTCCGCCTTTGCAAAAGCGTTGATGGGGGTCGCACTCGTCATCCTATGCGTTGGACTTGTCTTTTCATACACCCGCGCGGCATGGGTATCTCTTGCAGCTGCGGGGGCACTTTGGGGCCTAATGAAAGCAGGCATACAACTCAAAACACTCTTGATTGTGGGCTTCGCAAGCTTGGCTTTTTTGTGGTTTGCACAAGATTCCTTGCTCATTCAACTGGAGCGAAATCGCCAAGATTCTTCAGATAATCTAACGGAACACGTGGAGTCCATTTCCAATGTTTCGAGCGACGCATCGAACCTCGAAAGGCTGAATCGCTGGAATGCGGCCTTGGCAATGTTCCAAGAACGGCCTCTGGTGGGCTGGGGACCCGGAAGCTATCAATTCGAGTACGCCCCATTTCAACGCTCCGAAGATCAGACAATCATTAGCACGAATAATGCAGATGGTGGCAATGCGCACAGCGAATACCTCGGACCGCTAGCGGAACAAGGTGTACCTGGCTTGCTATTCGTTCTTGGGCTATTGGGTTTTTGTTTGCACTTGGGCTTCAAACTCCACCGCCAACTGAATGATCCGGAACAAGCGAGACTGGCGATGGGGGTTTTCCTAGGACTGATGACCTATTTCGTGCACGGGGTGCTAAACAATTACCTCGATACAGATAAAGCGAGCGCCCTTTTTTGGGGTTTTTTCGCGCTGCTTCTGGTCTGGGATCTAACCCTGGCTGACAATGGCCAGCAAAAAAGTGTTGCTGCCTCCTGAGTCAAGCAATCAGTGAAACCGGACGACCATGAGGGCCGTGTCATCAAAACTGGGCTCTTCCCCTTTGAAGGTCTTTACGGAGTCAATGAGGGCGGTTTGAACATCCTTCACCGGCATTCCTCGTCTTTCGCGAAGGATGTCTTCCATGCGTTGCATGCCGAAAGGCACTCCTTCCTCATTTTCCTGCTCCACCAATCCATCGGTGAAACACACCAAAGTGGAATCACGATCCAATTGCACAACGCCTGTTTCCAATGAAGGAATCTCACGGAACATCCCCAATCCCACAGACCCCAACTCCAACTGCTTTGTCTTCCCATCCGCGAGCATAATGAGAGGCGGATTGTGACCGCAATTCACGTATTGAAGTTCGCGCTTCCTCCGGTGATAAACCGCAGCAAATACCGTAATGTACTTCTCTCCTTTGGCATTCTCCGAGACCCGCTCATTCAAACGATTGACTACGCTCACCAAATCATCCGGCTCGTATTGAAAACTCGCACGGAGGTTGGCTTGGAAATTCGACATAAGAAAAGCCGCGGCAATTCCCTTTCCACTGACGTCTGCCATGCAAAACACCATGCGATCTTCGTCCACTGTGAAAACGTCGTAATAGTCTCCTCCAACTTCCAAATGAGGCTTGTAAAATGCCGCGACATCCACGTCACGATCGATCGGCCATTCGGTTGGCACGAGCATGGATTGCATGGTTGCAGCGAGCTCCAATTCTCGGCGTGTCGCCTCTTGACTAGCACGCTCCAATTCAAGCCGCTGATTTTGCAACGCAACCACTAAAACATTGGTCAGTGTTTGGATAAAATTCAAGTGCTTCACCACGGGACTTACACCTTGCCCCTCTTGTGTATCGCCCGCCAGGAGATAAGCCAATGGTTGGTCATTGTGAAGCACTGGAATGACGACGTCAAACTGCTCCTTCCCAGCGGTTGAACTCAGAAAAACCTCCCCCTTCTGTTCAAAAAAAGCAGCGTCTTGGACTTCGGGAACATCTCCCTCAATCCCATTCACCAGAAGACAACGCCAATCGCCATCAAACGCATAAAGCACCAAGCGATGAATGCCGAGGTGCTCTGCCAGGCTTGCACGGAATTTATCAAGCAGGTCCTGTTCTGAGGCCCGATCATTGATTCCTTGGGTGACATCAAGAAGAGCGCTCAGCTTATAGTCCTGAAGTTCTAAGCGTTGCTCCAAACGTTGAATGCTGTGCGCCATCTTTACTTTTTAACGCGCTCGACGTATTCTTTTTTGCGGGTATCCACTTTCACATGATCCCCAATATTGATAAACAAAGGCACGCGAATCTCCACTCCGGTATCCGTGGTTGCTGGCTTCAAGGTGTTCGTGGCTGTATCGCCTTTGATCCCTGGCTCTGTGTACGATATTTCCGCCTCGACTTGGGTGGGCAACTCACAGCTGAGCACACGTTCTTCGTCCGCTTGGAATTGAATCTGACAAACCAATCCATCCTTCAAAAATTCAGGCGCATTGATTGCCGATCTTTCCACAGGAATTTGCTCGAATGTCTCGAGGTTCATGAAATGGTATTGATCGTCATTGTACAGAAATTGATATTCCCGCACTTCAATGCGCACGGGGTCAATTTTGACTCCCGCATTGAAGGTATGATCCACCACTTTTCCCGTGCTCAAGTTCTTCAGTTTGGTGCGCACAAACGCCGCACCTTTTCCGGGTTTCACATGAAGGAATTCAATGATTTGCCACAAACCATTGTTGTGATTGATGACCAATCCATTCTTGATGTCTGAAGTTGTTGCCATGTCGGAGATTTAGGCGAAGATACCATTACAAATTAAGCATCAAACGGAATCGGATTTCACTTTGTGCATAAGCCAATGTCGAAAGACCGGGCAATCGCTCGGTTGGATTTCGTCCATTGCTCTTGAATCCGATCAGTTGGACTTTCCATGTTGACTTGAACTTTCGACTGATCCGGAATGCGGCTCGCGTCCCATGGTGGTGCATACCATGCATGCGAATGCCATCAAAGGCGGGCGTCACGAAATACCCCACCTGGCTCGGCTCCATTTTCCACTGAGCGATGCTAAATTTCATGTCGCACCCGCCGATCTCTCCCCCCCAAATGCACGCCCAACCCAAACCGTCTCGGGCACGACCCGGGCACCATTCCAATCGGATGTTTCCTGCATATGCTCCATCCTCAAACCTCCAGCGCAAGCCGATTCTGCGATGAGAAGACTCAAGCGCGGAATGCACAGACTCGAGCTGCCAGCGGATGTGCAGCTCAAATCGGTGCTGATCGATCGAGCTGGAAACAGCACTTGCACGCACCGTTTGTCGAATAGCGTTTTCAATGGACTCGATTTCCATCAAAAACCGCGTTCGCAGCCCCCCTTCACGCAGCAGCCACTGCATGCCCATCGTCAACTCTTTTTCATCCCATTGATGCGGCATCTGTTTCTCGTGATCGGGGATTACTCCGCTTATAATTTTAACCCTACCAAATCCGTCCCAGCACCTGCCAATGGACCTGAGCCAGGTGCTCTTCAACGCTTGGACAGCAGGTCTAGGAGCGCACTCGAACGACCATTGCCAGCCCTTGCTCGTGCCAAAAGCAAAAGCACTCCCTAGCCAAGACGCCGTTGCGTTTGCAGTGGGGGACAAGGCTGTCCAGCCGCGCTCACCAACCAAACCAACAGTCCCCCATTGGCATGGCTTCCAAGCCACAACTGCCCAACGTGGTTGCCGAACCATTCCGTCGCTGCTGATACTCAACGACCAACCACCCAGACGAGCAGAACAAGCCAAGCCAGTGCGCATTCCTGAAGAAACATTGCCCCATACCGGGGCAAAATCATAATGCACCGGAACTGCAAAGGCCGGAGACAAAAGGCTTGAAAATAAGATGGCTTCCTTCTGAATCAATCGATTGCCCCAGCCCAGCTTGTGGGTTCCCAAAAGCAATCGAACATTGCGAGCGGGGCTGAATTGAATGTATCCCGTCAGTCGATTTTGTGTCCCTGTTTCTTGGCTGGGCTGCCACCATGAACCATCCCAACGCATGGCCCATTTTCCAGGGTTTTTCAATCGCACGGATTGCGAAGATGCCATCGACTTTGGGTTGATTCGCATGTCGAAACTGGGGGCAGGGCGCTTGCTCATAATGACCGAATTCTGTCCCGTACAGAGAGCAATCCAAGGCCCGGCGAGCAGCAGCTGCTGGCGGGTCTCCGAGGATAATCCTAAAATGGCCGCAACTTCCTCGGGAATAATGGGCCTGCCTTTGCGCTCGATGTATTGGATAATGTATTCTCCTTCTGAAGGCAACCAGTCCCCCAAAACAACCCGCTCTGCGACAAACGAACGAAAAGCTGCCTCTTGGCCTTTGCCTTCCAACGTTGCATGAAGCGCACAACCCACAAAAAGGCATAATACGTGAATGTTCTTGCCTGTCATTTTCGAAAATCCATGCGCCAACTCCACAGCCAGAGCCCCAGAAAATTTGAATGCGTGATTCCGATCCATTGGCGTCTTCTGTCTTTCTCCCATCCCGCATCGAGTCCAAACGAAAGCGGCTGGGGTTGAACCCTTAGTCGCATTGATTTCCCTTTGGCCAGGGTCCACCTCCACTGAATATGCAATCGAGAAGAGGGATGTCCCCACAGGAAAAAAGCTGAAAACGTACCCTGCTTGTGCCGCTTGATCCACTGAAACCCCCCATCAAACTCGCCGCGTTCTTGAACCCCCAAAAGCTGCCCTTGATTGGTGCCTCGAATGAAAGCAGCCAACTTGGAGCCATCTGCCATTCCCCGATTCACTTGCAAAAACATTGGGAAATCCATGGAGAATGCCGTGCCATTGGACCATGAATGGCCCCCAAGTCCCAATCCCAGCCCAATGGACCACCCCTGATCGAGGGGAATTGAATAAGCCAGCAAAGCCCTGCATGTCGCATGGGTGGAGATTGAAACGAACTGACCTACGGCCCCAAATCCACGGTCCGTCTTTGCATGAGCAAAACCGTGATAAGCCGATTGCAGAGGCTGCAGATCCAACGCTAATGTGCTGGACTCCTGGAGAGGAAATAGCGGGGCAATTCCAGGTAATTGTGCCCACAGAATCCCCGTTTTTAACACAACCCAAATCAACGCGTGCATCCGCAGATCATTCCAATTCACCCCTGTTCCCATCGCCTCTTTTCCTCCTCATTCGTGCCTCTGAACTATGCAATTTGAGCCAATTGCACGCAACAAATGGGTTGGATTCACTTCCGAATGAAGCGGGTTTGTAACTGCTCCTCAATCCTCGACGGAGAAATCCAGCCGATCCTTTTCAAACGCTTCACGAATCGCTTCGGGCAGCGCCTTCCAGGCCATCCCCTTGAGCTCGGGCACTTCTCCTTGAACAGAGGACCAGACGCCTTCGGGTTTTTGCAACAGAACGATATCCTTGATTTCTCCAGCGTCGAAATCGATGCGCATGGCGCTGCTGACCGACTGATTGAAGGCCTCGCAGGGATTCGGCTTTTCCGTGTCGAAATAAATCGACTCAGCATTGCCCACGACCTCCACGGAATTGAGCACCCCGTCCGTGAAATACGCATCGAGATTGCGTCCCGAAATTTGTTGCATGCACATCGAGTCAATGTCCAAAATCAATCCCGAATGTCCGCGAGCAGAGAGCTTCTCTGGTTGGTTATCGTTCAATTGCCAGGTCATCGAATCCGCCTTCAGCAACCAGCCTTCGAGCCACGTTAGCGGCGTGCCTAGCAAGTCAATCTGTTCGGTTGAATCATCCCAAAAGAGTTCCTCGCAAGACGCTGCAGCTTGGCCCTGAATCAAATGAACACCGGGCCAAAGCCGGGTCCAATTGGATTGGATTTCCATGGAATCTGAGATCAACCAGAGGGTATCCGACGAAGAAGCATCCATGTACCTTGCCCTTCCACTACTGCCACCTCGCACGGACACGAGGTTTTCTCCCCCTGCGCCTTGCCGGCGCAGTGCATCAGAGCCCCACACTTTCCACACGCGTGACGTGTCTTGTATTTCGACACGCCCCATTGCAGACAACGGTTCCAACGAGTCCGCTGGCACCTCCAATCGATCGGCCTCGAGCCATACGTCATCCTGTCGAACGCGTGCCTTAGTGCCTGAGCCCACTTCCTCGGATGCAAACCATCCTGACTCCTGAGCGGCATCAAATGCTCCAAAGAAACAACTCAATTCCAACTCCCCAGACTGCTCAAGCACATGTGAAAGTCCATGAAAGAATAGTTTTTCGTTTTTTTCGTCCCAATGGAGCGAATCAGACATGACAACCCAGTCACCATCATCGATGTACACGTTGCCCCCCAATTCCAGAAGGGAATCGTCTACCTTGAACAGTCCACGCTCGAACGTGGCCGATCTTGATTGTTCATGCATGGTCCCGCCGTTTGGAAAACGAACCCATTTGGTGTCCAGCTCATAATCAACACGAGTTGCTTGTATTTCTCCCAAATCACTTTGCATCCGCACTTGCTCACCCACAGTAGCCGTTGCAATGGCCTTTTCAGCCTGTGGATTCAGTAACATGCTTTCGGCCAAAACACGCCTATCACCGTCGTTCAAACGCACGTTTCCCATCGTACGAAAACGACCATCTTTGAACCTTAAAGCGCTGTCGCAAGCCAAGGTAGCATCGCCATATCCGAGCAATACAGCGCCAATTAACCGCTGAACATCCGGCTGACGCTGGTCACGTAAAATGGCGTCTGCCTGTAGAATGTTGATTCGTGTTTCGCCGTCATCCTGCGCTCTCACTACAAAAACCATCAAAATCGCACAAGCGCAAAGCCCCCACTTCAACCCCACAGAAGAAACACTTTGAAAATTCATGCGCCTGCAAGTTCTATCGAAATATCCGTATTCCTACCTTTGCACTCCTTTCTGAAGGGCG
>CAJQKK010000072.1 GCA_905478895.1 uncultured Flavobacteriales bacterium
TTTAAAATGATGGAAAGGCCACCCAGCCATCCCTTTGAATCGGGAGTCACAGCGCTCATTCGACTACCACTTTGGAGACTGGAACCCAAATGGAACGAGCTGGAAAAAAGAAAGGCGGGTTAACTTTAGGAAAACCGCAATCGAGGTTTGGGCTCAATATCCAGCGGGAAGGATTCCCCCGTCTCAATCAACTTGGAGCCTGCCATCGCAATCATTGCCGCATTATCGGTACAATACTCAAACGGCGGGATGTGGACTTTCCATCCGCTTTCCTCTTCTTTGGAGAGTAGCAGCTTCCTGAGGCCTGAGTTTGCCGATACTCCCCCGGCAATCGCAACCTCCTGAATACCTGTTTCATCCACGGCTCTTTGAAGCTTATCCATGAGAATGCCCAAGATTGCTGCTTGAACACTCGCTGCAATGTCATTCTTATTCGAACGCACAAAATGGGGATCCTGTTGCTGTCCTTGTTGCAAGAACTGCCAGATTTGGGTTTTCAAACCACTGAAGCTCATATCCAATCCAGCGACTCTCGGACGTGAAAACTGGTAACGTTTCGAATCGCCTTCACGGGCCAATCGATCCAATACAGGTCCTCCTGGATAAGGAAGCCCCATGAGCTTCGCCACCTTATCGAACGCCTCGCCCGCCGCATCGTCCCTCGTCTCGCCTAACACTTCCATGTCCAGTGCACTTTTCACCTTCACAAGTTGGGTATGACCGCCGGAAACGGTCAAGCATATGAACGGAAATTTCGGATTGGACTTTGGACCTAAAAAATGTGCCAGCACATGGGCTTGCATGTGATTTACCGGAATTGATGGGATGCCGTGCGCCCATGCCCAAGACTTTGCAAAAGCCACACCCACGTGCAAAGACCCCATCAATCCAGGACCATAGGTATAGGCGACAGCGCTCAGGTCCCCTGGTGTGATATTCGCTTGATTCAGTGCTTCGGTCAGCGTCGGTACAATATTTTGAGCGTGTGCTCGACTGGCAAGCTCAGGCACAACACCCCCATATTTTTCGTGAACCGATTGATTTGCAATCACGTTAGACAGCACCTCATTTCCTCGAATCACGGAAACTCCTGTATCATCACAGGAAGATTCGACAGCGAGAATGTAGCGTGGTTGTGGCATGATTTCTGCGCTAAAATACGCAGGCAAATTGCTCATCGTGTATTTTCACACCGCAAACATGGCCATTTACAGATCCAAATTTAGAATCATACCTCTCGCGCTCTTGCTCCTATTACTAGTGGTAGGTGCTTTGGTTCAAATGCCAAGTGTGCAGACTCAAGCCATCCGTTCTTTGGTCCTTCCAAAATTGGAGAGCACCCTTGGAATTGAGCTAAGTGTGGAACAGTGCCATTTGGAATTGTGGAATCAAAAACTGACGCTGCGAGGGGTTTCGGCGACGCAAGGTGAGGTGGCCTTGATCAGCGGTGAAAAACTCACTGTTCAGTGGCATGGCGACGGAATGGCTCCAGAATGGCACCGAATCGATTCCATCAGCTTAGCGGGCACCCTTGTTCAAACCACGAATTTTAAAAACTGGCTGACCGTCCAACAAGCGCATGAACCACAGGGAGCATCTCAGAATGAAAAACCAGCCGAAAATCGGGGTTTCAGCGTGGATCACCTGAGTGTTTTTAGCCTCAAAGGAGCCGAAGGAAAACGCACCACCTTGCTCATCGACGAAGCTCATTTTCAAGACTTTACTTATCAAAATAAATCGTTTCAACTTCCCTTGAACAGTTTGAATGGGACTGCCTTTCTTCCTGTAACCAATTCAGGGAATGAAACATTTTATCCCATTCAAGTAAAGAACCTCACCTCTTTCGTACAAGGCAACGATTCAACTTGGTCCATTGAAGAGCTCTCGGTGGGGACTTCTCTTTTTCAAGGGAACATTTCTGCGATGGCAGCATCCAATGAGTGGCTGGTCCAATTGGAACTCAATAAATCTGTCGACCTCAGTGCCTTAAAGGTTCCGCCAATCGTGGAAGAAATACTGCACTCAGTCCTCGAGGATCCCGAGATGACCGAAATCAATGGAAGAGTTTGGATCGATGCGAGCACCCGCGCCATGCGAAGCGCCGTTGCTGTCCATGGAATTTCCTCCATCGGCACCGCTTCCGATTCACTAGGCTTTTCCCTCGATGCCAATGGAAAGTGGGGATCCACTGGTTCCATCGCCGTAGAATGGCAAAATATTCAGGAAAAGTTAGCGCCCTTTCTTGGCGAATTTCGGGCCCCTGTCCTCGAAAAATGGGCAGGCCAAGAACGTTCATCATTGCTCACATGGAAAGTCGACCCGTACGACCAGCAATTTATACTTGACCTCCCCCTTTCTGCGAACAGCACATTGGAGTGGAACATGACCGGCACTGAACCGTGGACGCCTGACACTTTCAACGGTTGGATCCAAAACATTCCGCCAGCGCGTTGGGATGATAATGCCCTCTCCTGCCGAATTAGTGGTCGATTGAGCGCGACGAAAAACACCCTTGAATTGGAAACACTTCAAGGCACTGTTGATCTTTTAAAACTGACTGCCGTTCATCATCCACAACATGGCAGCAACGAACAGAAAATGGAGGCAAGGTGGCAATCGCAGGCAAGCACGTTCCCCACCCGCGGTGATTGCACACTGGATTTCACCGATTCTACTTGGCAGTTCACAGGCCACGCGGAATTAGAAGGAATCCAATCCTTAGGATTACCACCCTCCAAAGATTGGTCCCTGTTCGCTAAATTGAGTCTACGTGCTTCTGGCAACCGTCAGAATGAATGGCAGGGCGTTTTGGAAACACGCAACATCAGCCTGTTGGAAAACAATCGACCCATTGCATTCAATCGCCTCGATGCCACACTGAAGAATAGCCCAGATCAGATTCAATTGGAATGGCACTCTGACCTAACAAACGGCAGCGCTTCCGCCAGCAACGATGCAACGGCATGGGAAGAATGGTTGGCTCAATTCATCGAAACTGACAAACCAAACGCGCCTCTACCTTTCCTTGAATTCGATGGCTCAATGCTCAATTTCAAGCCCATCAGCCTCATCGTGGGACTCCCTTTTGATCTCGCGCCGCATTCCACCTTTTCAGGCACATCGGATTCGGACACCTTGCGCATTCTAGGGCAAACTTCCATCCTCTCTGCTTCACAAACAATGGCTCACGCACTCGAGCTGAATTGCACCATCGCTGACCGCAGTTCTCATTTTCAATTGCAGATTGATTCTGTTGCCTCAGGGGAATCCCTTCTTGCATCCGAAGTAACCGCCAACATCAACATTGGAAAGGAATGGAATGGATCCATCTCTTGGAGCGAGGGCAGCAGCGGAAGGAGTTCGAATGTGGCCTTTCAATCAACACCTCCCAATGAAGCGCATGGAGCATTGCGGTTAACGGATGTACGATGGCCCGTCTATAACCAAACCTTGAACCTCGTTGAACCCGCGGATTTAATCCGATGGGGAGATCTTGCAAACGCCACAAACGCGAAAACCCAAGGCTATGTCGCTCTTCAATCTGAAGATTGGACAATTGCAGGCAGGGCGCACAAAAATATTGATTCGCCCTGGGTTACGGAGGTGGAGTTGGATCTAAAAGAATTCACTGATTCGCTCGAGTGGTTGATTCCCAATGCGCACTTCGAAGCGGTAGCTGCAAAATTGATTGCCACAGGCGATTATCAAAACCCTAAGGCTGCGTTGAATCTAAAAGCAGAACGCATTGAATGGGAAGACGAGACCATATCGGACCTCACATTTTTTGGAACCGGATGGCAGCATCAATCATCCTTTCAAACACACGCAAAATGGGGTGATGGAATTGTAAGCGGTTCTGGAACGTTCGGGTGGGAGAACGCTCCCTTTATTCGCGCCGATTGGGACGCCACGGGCATTGTCTTGAATGGAATTAATAAGATTTTACCCAAAAATACTTTGAGGCTAAGTGGCGAAGTTGCTGGCCAGTTGAAAACGGTTTGGAATGGCAATTCCACCGCGATATCGGGGCAAATCCGAACTGACTCGCTCCATACTTTCGTTCCAGCCCTTGGAACCGAATACACAATTGAAGCTGATCTTAGCATCACACCCGCATCCATCCAAATCAACCAAGGGAGCATCCGAGATCGCAGGGGTGCCCTGGCCACGTTGAATGGCACTGCCTACCACAACGCTTTCAAGGATTGGAACTTGGACTTTGGGATTGATGCAACATCCACTCCTATCGAACTGATGAACCTTCCACCAAAAGAGGCGGCTTATTATTATGGCGCTGGGTTTGGCACCGGAGACATCAACATCGCTGGGTACGGCTCTGAATTGCTCATCGAAGCATCCATTGCGGCAGATTCCGGCACCGATTTTGCCCTGCCTTTGGACGTAATCAGTGACGCCACCTATGCCCAATTCATCCAATTCAAAACAACCGAAAACACCCAGAAAGCGGCTGCCAAAGCAGGCGATTTCTCCAACGTTGTTTTGGACATCGGACTTGACCTAAGCCCTAAGGCCATTGCTCGGATTGTATTCAACCAAAATACAGGGGAAGAGATTCGCGGAAGAACAGAAGGGCACCTCGATGTTCGCGTGAACGATTTTGAAGAAATCACATTGAATGGATCATTGAAGATCATTGAAGGAACCTACTTTTTTACCCTGCAAAATCTGATCAATAAAACATTCAAAATCCAGCCTGGCGGCGCGCTTGATTGGTTTGGAGACCCCTATGCCGCACAAATCGACGTACTGACCTCTTTTGAAACGCGCGCGCGATTGAACCCCTTGCTTCCTGATGAAACTGATTTACCGGGGCGTGTCCCAGTGGAGTTGCTCTTGTCCCTTAATGGTGGGCTGTTTCAGCCAGAAATCGGATTCAACATTCGTGTTCCTGAGGCTGACTCTCGGTTAGAGGCTCTGATTCAAGGTGCATTATTGAATGAAGAAGAAATGCAGCGGCAGGCACTCAGCTTACTGGTCGTCAATCAATTCATCAGCCAAGACCCCTTGGCAAGTGCATTGGGTGGATTTCAAGGAACAGGTCAAAGTTCTGCTTTCATCGCCAATCAATTGGGCCATTGGATCTCACAAATTGCACCTGGAATGGACCTCGGATTGGATTATTCCAATGATGATCTCAGCGGTCAACAAGAATTGGCGCTGGCGTTGAGCACCCAAATGTTCAACGAAAGACTGAAGCTTGAAGGTGCATTTGGAGCCCAAAGCAATGGGCAAATGTCCACGGATGACATACAAATTCAAGATGTGACCATCAGCTATGATCTCGACTCGAAAGGCCAATATCAAGTGACCGGACAATCCAAAAGCAATCAATCCATGATGAATGCACTGGATGGGTCCAGCACGCAAGGCGTCGGGATTCGAATAAGGCACGAATTCAATCATTGGGGAGATTGGAAAAATGAAGCTTTCTCACGCGACCTGCCTTGATTACATTGCAACAAAATAAACGGATATGAACCCACTTAGAAACGCCATACTTCTTTTCGTAATCCTGGGACTTTACTTCCCGGCAAGTGCACAGATTAGCATTGGAAGCGCAGACTTACCGCAAGCAGGCGTCACCTATGATGTGGTCAACACGGCCGTCACTGACTTCAACCTCACGACCATTGACGGAGCGAACGCAACGTGGGATGCATCGGGCCTAATTCCATTGGGAGATGCCCCCATTTCGCCTGTTGACATCAATGAAGCATCCATCACGGCCGCTTTGGTGTTCAACAGCCCCTTCAATTCTGCCTATCAATGCGATTATTATTTGCCAACGGTTTTTCCAGATTTGGGAGTTGAATTGCCTATTCCGCTGGATGGATTCAACAATTTCTATCAAACGGATGGCGGACATTTCGCCATCGCTGGAATTGGCTTGAGTGCGTCAGGGTTCGATTTGCCTGTGGCTTATGACGACATCGATGAATTTTTCCCCATTCCGTTCAGCTTTGAGCAATCGTTTGAAAGCACCGCTGCATTCGAGTTGAATCTGGAAGGCATCTTGTCGTACGGATTGGATCAAACACGCGCTGTCATCGCTGATGCTTGGGGAACACTCATCCTTCCCGGTGGTTCTTTCGAAGTGCTGCGCACCCGCACCCAATTGAATGCAACGGATAACATTTACATCGAGCAATTGGGAGAGCCATTCGAGTTGGAACGGGACCAAGTCATCTACCAATGGTGGGGAGCTGGCACAGGCGTCCCTCTATTGGAAATCACTGAAATTTTTGGCACTCCAGCATTGGCTAATTTTCAAAATATTGGGGGATCAAATGAAATCACTCCGTTCGAATCTGCTGAATTTTCAATCCATCCCAATCCGATATCATCAGGCCAAGCGCTGATGATTGGTACCGCACCACGATCATATTCGATTCATGATGCCCAGGGAAGGAGAATTTCAAGCGGCAAATCATCAAGAGTTGAAGTTCCAAGCCACTGGAGCGCCGGAAACTACACCATCGTCATCTCAGGGACTGCGCAGCGATTCATCATCCAATAGCACCTTGCGCGATGCGTGAAGATTGAATTGCTTGGGTTCAGATGATTCCGTCTTGTTCGAAGGAATCGATCTCCATTCCAATGTGCTTGTCGTACCATTGATCCAGCGCCCACCCTTTCGCAATTTGGGGGTTTCTGAAAATTCGGAATGGCACGGTTGGGCGAAACAATGCCCATCGAATGCGATCTCGCATAACGGCAATGGAAGAAGGCAATACGACCGCCCGTGCTGAAACGTTCAACATGGCCTCTTCCGACCCCAGCCATGCCAGCGCCTCATGCTCTACCAATGCAGCGTTTCTTGGAATCAAGACAAGAACTGGGCCTCTATCGTCGGCTAGTAATTCCCTTCTGGCTTTTTCGACCCGTTTCATTTGATTCAAATCGAGCACTGCCTCTTCGTGAAAGCGAACGGTGTACAATCCCATTGAAAGCTCAATGGTTGCATCTTGAAGTTTTGTCGTAAGGGTGTGCTCCATCATGGAAGGGAAAATCAGCTGCGCTCAGTCGCAGTAAAAATCAGAAAAAGGATTCGGTGTACAAAAATTCAGCTCATAGGTTGAAGGACCCTCGATCAAATATTCCAAAGAAGCTGTTGTGCAACCAATTCCATAAACCCCTTGCGTTGAACGCGATGCGAATAACCCAAGCCCACCGTTGATGTTGGTGTACTCAGGACGCTCTTGAATCACACCGGTGATCGGTGAATTGATCTCTAAGTAGGTGGAAAGCTCATCGTTCGCCACCGTCAATTCAAAATCCAAAACCCGGGCGATTTGAACTTCTTCGTCCCAAACTCCAAGCACACGGGTTACGAATGGATCTGCTTCCAATTTGGTAGCGAGTGTCGTAAAAAACCGCTCTCCGTTCACTTCTTTTTGCAACACATCTCCTCCTCCATCATCCGGAGCGCTCAAGGTCCCAATGGGCCACTCGATGATGCGCTCTTCTTCTGACAAAAGGTCCGTATGCTCTTCGTCGTTCCATGTGCGCTCGGTCACGTGGATGAGAATCATCGCATCGTATCGGCTCGCCCCAGTGGTTGATGACCACTTGAATGTCAAATCCGGAAACGTCGTTTGAAATCCAACACTGGCCAAACCCAACTTGAAGTTGGTGACCCCCGGAGGTGGTTGCGTGATATTGCCAACCTGTTCGGCAATCATATTGGTTGTGGACGACACATCTCCTTCTCCTTCAATCGCGATGGACAAGTCGTATTCGGCGTCTGTATTCAGTCCGCCCTCAGGAATGAAATACCACATTTGCTGCTCTGGACCGAAGAAAATACCTTCTTCCGATTTGTTTTGAATCGTGGTGTCCAAAAGCGCCCATGAACGGTTTTGACCGTTGACCCGCTCGGTGATGCCCACCGCTAAATCAGCTGCGGGATACTCGCTGCTGTCGGCAATCATTGCCGCATCAAATTGATTCCCAGTGCCCAGCCACGTTCGATTGACTCGAACCCACTGGGTGTCTTGCTGTGCATCGAGCAACCCGAAGACTACGGCCGTCTTTTGGTAAGGCGCATTGAGCTCAATGTCCGTTGAACAACTGCTCATCAATAACAGCAAAAAACCGCAAGACGCTGAAAGACCCATCAGCGTGCGTTTTGAGTTTAATTTCGTTTTCATGCGGGGGTCGATGGTTTCAGTTTCGGGTACGAAGATAACCCCAAGAGAAAGGAAATGGTGTCCACGCCATCCGCATAATCCCAAGGCTGAGGCGATTGTGTCGCACCGAAAGGAACGACCGGCACAGACAAGCCACTCGGTTGTTCTGGATTTTTGACGGATGCGCATTGCAACTGGTTGGCATTCGATTCCAAATGTTTATGGAGTGCCGCTTCATCAGAATAAAACTCATAAAACAAGGCACCTACTGGGCTCAAAAAGGCTTTATCCTCCTTGAGCAGTACAAATCCATTCTCAAGGAGCGGGACTTGATTCAATAACCATACGGCTTTGTGATAATCATAGTTATTGGCGTACTTGTTGTGATTCGCGAGGTGGGACCATTCTACCCAAATTTTGAACAATCGGTCGAGGTCAAAGCCCACCGGCAGAAAGAGTTTCGTGACGCTTCGACACCCCATACCAAAGTACTGAAATACGTCATTTCCAAGCGCGCGGATGTCCGCTTCTGTTTCCGAGCCATCGAGAATAGCAATGCTCGTACGTTGGCTTCTTAAAACGCTGGGCAAACCGCTGAAGTAGTATTCAAAATAACGGTTGGTGTTCGCACTTCCTGTTGCAATTACGGCATCGACATTGTTCATCTTCCCAGCCACCCATTCCACTTGGAGCTTTTCGCCGTCCGGCAAAAATCCTTGCCACGCTTGCATGACCGCCGTGATCAAAACAGCGTCCGATGAACTGGCCTTGATCACCGCTTGATGTCCGACTATGATGGTGCTCATCGCATCATGCCAGCCGACCAATGGCAGATTTCCAGCGAGCACGAGGCCCACTCGTTTCCGTTGCACTGATTCCTCAGGTATATCGTAGCGATTCAGCCATTCCTCTAGGACCGTTGGACGGAGCATGTTCCCGCATGCCATCATCGACATTTTGCACGCGTCATGGGTGAACCATCTGTTCTCCATTTCCGCCTTGGACAACAGGGTTTGGTCGTTCGGTCCTTCGTGCGGAATTTCGCCGCGCAACCAGGCGCCGAGTTGAACAAGAGCCGTTTCCAATGTGTTCCTCATTTTGGTGTGTATCTTCACGCCAAATTTACGTACCAACCTCAGACCGAA
>CAJQKK010000073.1 GCA_905478895.1 uncultured Flavobacteriales bacterium
GGAGCTTCAAAAAGAAAAGCCACGCTGAATCGCGTGGCTTTTTTCATTTCATTCCCTTTTTCGGCTGCAACACGTTCCGTGAACCTGTGTCGCAATTAGAGTGCGCTGAGCGAGTGTTGAAAGACGAAGAGGTTGATCACCACATAAGAAAGCGCGGGCAACGTCTTCAGAAAACTTTCTTTTATTTTGATTCGCACCATAACTGCTGTGATCATCATGCACATCAGCATAAAAGATGCAATGGAAAGCAGCAATGGAACAAGGAGGCCAATGAGCAGACCAAGCCCGCCGAGTAGCTGGCAAGAGCCCAGAATAATGCGTTGGTTGCCGTAGCCCCATCGTTCGTACTCCAGAATCATCCGCTTCGAAAAGAAGGAGTTGATTCCGTAAAGGATGAAGGAGATTGCTGAGAAAAGAAGGGCCGCAAGGTGTATGTCCATTGTTTAAATCAACCCGTAATTGAATGCGGCGATGAACAACGATAGAAGTAGAAGCAGAGCGGACGGTACGTACTTGTGAAATGGGTTCTTGACTTTCACGTGAAACCCTTGCGCACAGATCATCAAAAAAGCCATCAGCAACGAAGCCGGCACCAAGGGCACTTCGTACCAAACGCCAACAGCCAAAACAGTCGCCAACGCAATTTTGGAAGCACCAACCAAATTTCTAACCAGGTCAGATAAACCATACTGCTTAAACTCAGATACGATGTTGTCGTACCTGAAAACCCAAACGATTAGGATGGAAATCGACACAATGAGTTGCGCTAAGTCTGATATGTTTTCCATGATGCGGAGATTAGTTGAGCCAAAAGCTAAGGCTTAAATCCGAATTAGGCGGAGGAGTCACTTGCTTGCTTCTATAATTGGAGCCTGAAAGCACCATACAAAACCATATCCGTTTTGGGTGATTACCCAAAAAACGTTAGCTTTGGGTAATTACCCAAAAACCAACTTGGACATGCGCGATTTGAAATACTTGTTTGCTTATACCGTTCCGCTGGCGGCGTACGTTTCGTTTCAGTCCACTGGAATTTGGACCTACTCCTTGGTTTTTTACGCGTTTCTCATCATTCCATTGCTTGATATCATCACGGGGGAAAGCTCTGAAAATCTTGCAGAGGAAGATGTTTCTTACAAGAAAACGAAATGGGTTTTTGATCTCATGCTCTACCTCAACGTGCCCTTGGTTTTTGGGCTTTTATTTCTGGCTTTTTTCAATGTCGCTACCCGCGACTATAGCACGGCAGAATATGTTGGGTTGGCGATATCTGGCGGGATCTTCTTGGCCACGAACGGCATCAATGTGGCGCATGAATTGGGGCATCGAAAAGCGCTCATCGACCGATTGATCAGCAAGTGTTTGTACATGCCTTGCCTCTACATGCATTTTTACATCGAGCATAATTTCGGTCACCACCTCAATGTGGCAACACCGGAAGATGGCGCCACCGCCCGCTACAATCAAACGGTTTATGGATTTTGGATTACCTCCGTTTCTCGGCAATACATCAGCGCGTGGAAGTTGCAACTTCAACTGCTCAAAAGGAAGAACAAACCTTTCGTTTCCATCCATAATGACATGTTTTGGTACCACCTCATCCAGCCTGCATACCTCGCTTCAATCTGCTTCCTCTTTTCCTGGGACGTTATGTTGTTTGCAGGACTCGTAGGGGTGGTCGCGTTCCTTTTTTTGGAGTGCATCAACTACATCGAACATTACGGACTGAGACGAATGAAAACCGAATCAGGCCGCTACGAACGCGTGCAACCCTACCACTCGTGGAATTCCAATTTCAACGTTGGACGAATCGCTCTGTATGAGTTGACGCGTCATAGCGATCACCACTTCAAATCAACCAAGAAATACCAAACGCTCAACAGCCACAAAGAAAGCCCCAACCTTCCGGCTGGCTACCCCGCTTCCATTCTCATGAGCTTTTTTCCTCCCCTGTGGTTTTGGGTGATGAACCCCCTGATTCCTGAAGAGATGAAAAATATTTCCCAATGATTGAGCTGGTTTCTAACCCCTTAACCGCGCGAACTGCGCAGTGTTTTTCCAGCAAAACCAAGGACCGAATTCTCAAAACAAGCCTGGTGCTGTTCAACGCTGGTAGTTTCCAAACCGTCACCACGGCTATGATTGCGCAACAGGCCGATGTCCTGGAAGGAACATTGTGGTATCACTTTCCGTCCAAAAAAGACATGCTTGCTGCCCATATCGCGTTGCTTCAATCGCTTTTTGAGAAGGAAAACACCCGTGCACATTCCGTTGATCCCGCTACCGTGGTGCATGGCATATTCCAGTCGTACGATGTGATTTGGGATTTTCGGTACATCTTGAGAGACGACTTCAGTGTGGTTTTGAAAAGCGAGCCGGGAGCCTTGCTCAGCGCTCAAGCGGTGAATCAATTTCTCGACCAGTGGACCGCGGGTCGGGTCTTGCATTCAAACCAATGTGGGATTCTCACCTTGCCGGCTGAAAGCATTGAGAGCACGGCCGAACTCATTTTACTCATCGGGCGGCATTGGTTGGATTTTTCTTCCAAAAAATACCCCGACGCCAGTCAGGCGGAACTGCGTAAGCGAGGATTAACCCACATTTTCAATGTGCTGGAACCCCACCTCGAGGAGGAGGCGAAAGACCTTGTGTTGGAATTGCTGGACCGCTAAAACAAATCTTGAGCCGTGCATCACATGATGCTGCAGTATCCATGAAATCCAAGCCTGCCCTGTGTTTTACAAA
>CAJQKK010000074.1 GCA_905478895.1 uncultured Flavobacteriales bacterium
CCATGCGCTGCCGTGCATGCATTGCCGGATTTCCCGTTTTGACTTCCACATTGACGACGTTCTCGGATACGGCATGGACCGTGACCCATTGCAGAGACACGACATCCTTGCCCAATTCGGGATCCATCACCCCTTTCAGCGCTTCCAGCACTGCTTCTTCTGTCCATTCCATGTTCATTCCATTTCGCATTCCACCATTGGATCCCAATGCAGTTTCTCAAAATTCACGACGCGATTTTCCCGCACCTCTACTCCTTCTGCACGCAACAATTCCTCCATCGGCATGTTCGCTGAAAAATGCATCCATCCCGTGAGCAAGCCCATTCGATTGACTACGCGATGGGCGGGGACGGGTGGCACCGCTTCAAACGAGCCATTCAACACCCAACCCACACGGCGGGCCGCTCCTTTTGCACCGATGCTGGCAGCAATCGACCCATATGAACTGACACGGCCCGCAGGAATGAGGCGCGTGATCGCGAAGACATCATTTCTGAATTGATCCGAGGAAGGCTTGGGCATGGCAGCCATCAAATTTGAATCTGCAAGTAGTGGATTTTCCGGCCTTCTTCCAACCACATTTGCTCGTAAAAGGTCTTCACCTCAAGCAATTCCCTCAAATCTTCCGGGACACGTTCCATCAACTCTCCGTAGACATCCGTGCTGTCATAATTGATCCGGTAATTGGCCGCTTCATAACTCTCCTTAGAAAGCGCGTACAGCAAAGGGCTGTCGCTTTTCACGTGGATCAGACTCCCTGGCTTCAAAATGTTTCGGTACCGCTCTTCAATAAAATGAGACGACGTGATTCGCTTGGTCCCTTTCTCATCCTTCGGCTGCGGATCGCTGAACGTCAGCCAGATGCCGCTCACCTCATCGGGTGCGAAATACCGATCAATGAATTCAATGCGCGTTCGAAGGAATGCCACATTTCGGATATCCTCTTCGTTGATGGTCTTGGCCCCTTTCCACACGCGCTGGCCCTTGATATCGACTCCGATAAAATTGCAATCCGGGCTTTTTCGCGCTTGCGCAATGGTGTATTCTCCTTTGCCACAGCCCAATTCCAAGACAATGGGATGATCGTTGCCAAACACTCGCTGGGACCATTCTCCGCGGAATTCGAAGTCTTTGCCGTCAATGGCGTCCTGCAGTGTCGGTTCAAATACCCGTTCGAAGGTGGCCAGCTCCTTCCATTTTGCCAATTTTCCTTTGCCCATAGACTCGGTAAAATTACGGAACTTAGGCAGGATGAACGGCAACGAATTCAATCGACCTCGCGTATTGTTCGCAATTCTCGACTGGGGCATGGGCCACGCCACCCGCAGTGCGCCTTTAATTGCCCATGCCTTGGATCAAAATTGGGTTGTCCATGTCGCTTCCAAGGGAACGGCACTTGCATTCCTTCGAACGGAGTTCGAGGGGACCAATGTGATTTTCCATACCAAACCAGGCCCCGAAATCAAGTATGCCCGGCGCGGAAATCTGATCAAAATCGCCTTGCAAATCCCTGCTTTTCTATCGAGTATTCGGTCCGAGAAGCAATGGACCGTTGCACAGGTCGCGCAGCATAACCTCTCGCACATCGTCAGCGACAATTGTTACGGCGTCGCTCATCCAACGGTGCCTTCTGCCTTGATTTCTCATCAATTACAACTTCCCGTTCCGCATGCGCTGCGATGGATTGCGAAGGCATTTGTCATCCAACAAGCACAACGTTTCAAAGCCGTTTGGGTTCCCGACACTTCGGATTTTGCACTGTCGGGCAGCCTCGCTTCAGCCAATCCTCTTCCGCATCAAACTTCGATTGGAGTGCTCAGCCGGTTGTCTTTGACCGAGGAAACAGGACCCTGGAACCGAGTTGGAATGGTCAGCGGTCCAGAGCCGCACCGAAGCCTCATGGAAGCTGCGCTGCGCCAGTGGATCATGTCCGATTCAGCGCCTGGGCTTTTGATCGCGGGACGCCCGTCGGGCCAGCGGGAACAGGAAGGCAACCTAACGGTCTGGCCCAACCCATCGCGCGCTGAGCTTTCGTCGGCCTTGCATGGCGCCACGACGGTTGTTTGCCGATCTGGCTACTCCTCCCTTTTGGACTTGGCCGCACTCGGAAAATCAGCCATTCTGGTTCCTACGCCGGGACAACCGGAACAACTTCAACTTGCGCGCCATTGGAAAAAGCGCTGGGGAATGGCCACCATGTCTCAATCCGAATTGGAACGGGGTTCATTGCCTGCGACAACCGGAGAAATTTTCGCACATGAGCCAAATGTTTTGGCCTGTTCAGTTCTACAGGGGTTCGTGACCGATTAACTTTAACGCATCCAAAATGGAACAGCCCAAAAACGACGAACATTTTATGCGCCTGGCATTGGCCGAAGCGCAACATGCGTTTGAACAGGACGAGGTTCCCGTCGGGGCGGTGATTGTAGCCCGCAATCAGGTCATTGCCCGCGCCCACAATTTGTGTGAGCGACTTAATGATTTCACTGCGCACGCTGAAATGCAGGCATTCACCGCTGCTTCGGAGTTCTTGGGCGGTAAGCATCTAGATCAATGCACGTTGTATGTGACGCTAGAACCTTGTCCGATGTGCGCCGGAGCTGCGTTCTGGACGCGGGTTGGACGAATTGTATTCGGAGCTTCGGATGAAAAACGGGGTTTTCAAAAGTGGGGCAACCACTCCAAGGATCGATTGATTCATCCGAAAACCACCGTTGACCGAGGTGTTTTGGAGGACGAATGCAGTGCCTTGATCAAGTCATTTTTCGAGAGCAAGCGAAAAAAGCGACTGTAAATCCCGGTCTGAACAGCTCTACTCGCAAGTCCTGTTTAACTTTGGCCAGCACCCCTGTGTCATGATTAACATCGATAAGAACCTCATTCAGCAATTAAATGACCGCATTCAAGCGGGTCAGGACAAAGAGTTGCGCGCATGGGCAAGCGATTTACACGCTACTGACATCGCGGAGATTCTCGACCAAATGCGCTTGGAGTCTGCGAGTTACCTCTACCGATTACTGGACACCGAAGTCAAAGCTGACGTGCTCATTGAACTGGATGAGGATCAGCGTGCCGATCTGCTGTCGGGAATGACAGCAGAAGAAATTGCCGGAGGAGTAATGGGACAATTGGATTCGGATGATGCCACCGATGTTCTGTCTGAACTCCCTCCCAACAAAGCAGAGGAGGTCATCGGGCATTTGGAAAATGACGAACGTGCATCGGACATCCGAGATCTGCTGAACTATGAAGAAGGAACCGCAGGCGCGATGATGGCAAAGGAGCTGGTCAAAGTACAAGCCGAATGGACGGTAACCCGGGCCATCCGAGAAATCAGACGGCAAGCGGAAGAATTGCACCAAGTCTACACGGTCTATGTGGTGGACACAGAAGATCGACTGACCGGTCGACTCAGCATGAAACATCTTCTTTTGGGCGCTGAGAGCACGCGCTCCAAAATCGCAGAATTGCAAAAAGAGGAAGGGATTGTCACAATCCTTGCGCAGGAGCCTTCTGAAAAGGCAACCATGTTGATGGAGCGTTACGACTTGGTTGCCTTGCCCGTCGTCGATTCAGAGCAAAAACTGGTGGGTCGTATCACCATTGATGACGCCGTCGACAGCATCATCGAAGATGCCGAACGGGATTACCAGCTCGCGAGCGGAATCTCGGAAGATGTAGAATCCAGTGACAGCGTGATCACACTCACCCGCGCCCGACTGCCCTGGCTGCTCATTGGCCTGATCGGTGGAATTGGCGGTGCATACGTCATCGGGTGGTTTGACATCAAGGAAAATGCCGAAATGGCACTGTTCATTCCCCTGATTGCAGCGATGGGCGGAAACGTAGGTGTGCAATCCGCGGCCATTGTGGTGCAAGGTTTGGCTTCGAGCCACATCAACACGAACAACCTGCTCAGGCGTTTATCGAAGGAATTGGGTGTGGGAATCCTCAATGGTCTCATCTGTGGCTTGATCATCTTAGGGGTGACCCTGTTGCTTAATTTCGGCACGTCATTGAGCATCACCGTGAGCCTGGCTTTGCTCTGTGTCATCATTTTCGCTGCGCTCTTTGGCACGTTCGTTCCACTCATGCTGCACCGCTACAAAATTGATCCGGCGCTGGCTACCGGCCCTTTTATCACAACTGTAAATGACATCATCGGATTGATGATCTATTTCGCTGTGGGAAGTCTGATCAGCGGCTTGATTCTCGGGTGAGATGAACAAACGGGTTGTCTTTCTGGACACTGTCCATTCCATTTTATTTGACCGGTTGAACGCTGAGGGAATGTCCTGTTCATGGGAGATAGATATGGGCCGGGATTCAATCATGAACGGTGCCCTGCATGATGTCCATGGCATTGTGCTCCGATCGCGCCTCACATTGGATTCCAGCCTGCTCGATGCAATGCCCCAGTTGAAGTGGATTGCGCGCAGCGGTGCAGGCCTCGAAAACATTGATACTGAATCGGCAGAAGCAAGAGGCATTCGGGTAATCAATTCACCCGAAGGCAATGCGGCTTCCGTTGGAGAACATGTGGTTGGGCAGCTGCTCATGTTGCTGCACAAATTGCATACAGGGCACCAACATGTCCAACAAGGCGGCTGGGACCGAGAAGCGCATAGGGGCTCAGAGCTCGGCGCAAAAACGGTTGGGATCATCGGATACGGCAACATGGGGAGTGCTTTCGCACAGCGGCTCTCTGGATTCGGATGCAGGTTGCTCGCTCAAGACCTCATCAAACGGGGCTTCCATGGTGAATATGGCGTTGAAGAGGTCGAACTCGCGGTGATTTTTGAGCATTGCGATGTGGTTTCACTGCACGTCCCGTTGACCGAAATCACGCGCAAAATGGTGGACACAACTTGGATTCAACGGTTCAAAAAACCCGTCATCCTCATCAATTCATCGCGCGGGGCAGTGGTGGAAACGACTGCCGTGGTAGCCGGATTGGACTCGGGTCATCTTCAAGGTGCCATCTTGGACGTGATCGAATATGAAAAGAAGAGTTTAGAGGGGCTATCGGCACGTCCGGAAGCCCTGGACAACTTATCCAGCGACGAGCGGGTAGTCCTCTCTCCTCACGTTGCTGGTTGGAGTCATGAGAGCTATTTCAAGCTCAGCAACGTACTCGCGGATAAAGTGTTACGCAATTCTTGAACCCTTCCTGACTGGCCATTCAAAAATTTCCTAGGGAATAATGACCAATTCACTGCTAAGGATGGAAAAGAAAAACAACTGCAAAAATGATGCGGGGTAATATGCCCTAATTTCGAGAAAGGCGCCCATCGTCATCGATTCGTATCCAAATGAAGAAAAAAAAATGGCACTCTTCGGACTTCCGGAGAACAACAAAACACGGGCTATACGCGAAATCTACGGCACCTACAAGACGTCGTTGGATTCAAAAGACGTTGGGAGGCCTCTTCATTTTCTGGTTACTATCTCAAGCTATAACCCCATGGACGGGCCTTCACAAATGGGAGCGTGCTTTGCCGGAATTAGAATCCAAGCTAGCTGACGAAAAGCTCCAAGATGCCAACGCATGGATTTTTGGTTCCAGCACGGTCTTACATCATGTCATACCTCATCAGTTGGACTCGGCGACGAAAGCCCACCACCTCAAGTGGTATAATTTCGGTATCCAACGTTCTGCCCCGCCCGAATCCTTCTACCTCGCGCATGAATTGATTGACAGTCCCGAAGCCAATGAATTGAAGGTGCTCGTCTTTGAGTTGCAACCTGAAGAACTCCTCGCATGGGAGGATGTTTCAAATCTTCGAAACACTGCTCAACTGAATCTCATTGAATCGCAGCGTAGAATCAGGTGTCTTCCGTGGCAAGCACCCAATAAATTGAATCAAAATTTTGAGCAATCGCGAATTCTCGCTTGGGGTTGGGTGCAACATGTTGTAGCCTTTTTGCGACCTGCAAAACACATGCAAAATCGCGTAAAACCCATTAGCCGATTAAGCGAAAAAGGCTTTATCGAATTGAAAGAATCCGACTGGATGACAGGACGACTCGCTGCGTCTCACTCGAAATGGGCAAACAATAAGGACAGCTTGATTGATCATCAAGTATTCATTGCTCAAGATTTTGATTACCGAAAGACTTTACCCGATCCAACCATCAATTGGGACTGCGATGGACGCGTAAAACCCATTCTGGACCAAATGGAAATCTTATTGAACAAATGCGAAAAAAACGGCGTACAATGCATTTTTCATTTTCAAAACCTCTGGGAAACCAACGGATGCATCTATTATTCTGCCATTGAAAAATGGGGGGACGATCACGTCTTCGAATCGATGGGATACGCTCGAAATGAAGCCCTTTACGATAAGGGAGATCGATATGACGAAACCCATCTTCTGCGATCAGGGGCCAAAAAGTTTACCACAATTTTCGGCGAAAGTTTGAACCTGATCCTCAACAACACTAACAAAAAAGAGGAGTAATGTGGCTACTCAATCGTTGAAACGAATGAGGTCTTTCACAGAGTCCTTCGCTCCGATAAACACAAAAAGGGCATAGCCCAATATGAGAGCATTGACCGCAGCAAAAAAACCTTGACTGGTATAGCCATTATTGAAATCCCAGTAAGCTCCAAAAATCCATTGCAAAATGATCAAAAGGGTAGCAAAGATGTAGCTCGGTAACACGGGTGTCCGATTCGTTACTTTTGGCGTTCTTGCAAATGGAATCTTCTTCCTTGTAAGTGCCTGTTGAAGAGACTTCAACACACCTCCAATGTTCACAGGAATCAACAGAAGATTGAGTGCATACACCCGGAATACATCATTACGCTCATACCTCATCAAACGAAGATCCCTGCCGTATAAAAAGAAGTAAGGCACCGCTGTCAGAGGCAACCAAAAAGATCCAACACTATCGGTCATGGGAAATGAGAGTAGGAGAAGCAATCCGACATTCACTCCTGTGATTGAAACGAGATAATGCAATCGCATAAATCCTTCTTTCAATCTTTGAATGAATCCACTCTTTCCTCGTAAATAGGACAGCGCCTTGGGAAGTATGAGTAATCCACCGTTCGCCCACCTTCTCCGCTGTATGAGCAGCGAGCCAAAATCAGATGGTGTCGCACTGTAAGCCAATCGCGCAGGATGGTTCCAAAGCGTCCACTTCCTCTGAAGTAAATCAATGGTACTCTCTGTGTCTTCGATGACCGTTCGATCCTGAACGTAGCGCTTCATCTTAAACCCTCTTTCCTCGAATGAATGAGCAATATCCTCCAATGCCTCCTTGCGCATTAAGGCATTAGCCCCGACCCAATAAGTGGCGTTCCAAGTCGTGAACCCCTGGTGAATGATGTACTGAATATCTGTGGTTGCACTCGCGATACGTTCCAATAGACCAGCTGATCCCGGAATTGAACTGTACGGGGTCTGAATGACCGCGACCCTCTCAAAATCAGGCCGATTCAGATCATCCGTCAACCGTTTTGCATAATGTGGCAAGAGCAAGCTATCCGCGTCGAGTGTAATGACAAAAGGAGAATCCGGCACATCAAATTCTTCGACGACTTGATGCCCATCACAACTGCCTTCTAAATGCAACTGGCGCTCACCATTGTTCATGCGTGTAACAGACCACCTATTCCCCATCAAGCCCAAGTAACTATTCAGATTTGAAGCCTTATTCGATGCATGGGTGCAATTCTCGAAGGTCTTGCGTTCAAAAGAACTGATATCTGCCTCAAACCATGAATGCAATAAGCCCCAAGCAGAAGCCATTGGTCCAACCTCTTTCTCTCCCTCCTCCCATTTCACGGCATGCTCCCAACACGCATAGGCACGAGACAACAGCACTTCCATTGTAAAAAATCGATTGGTATGTGAGTCCTGCCCATTATTCAATGTTTGCGCAGCTTGATCAGCAAACCAATTTCCGCATGCCTCAAATGTCTCGGAAAGGAGCTGAGACTTCTGATCCGTAGCTGAAACTTTGCATACAAGCTGCTCCTGAGTTTTAATGTAATCCGCCATTGGATTCAATAATTCACGGATTTCCGTGGGGATTCCTCGGGCTCGTTGCAGGAGTTTCAACTCTTCGGGATCTGCTGTATTTGGAGGATTATCGATCAAGAGTACGAGCCTTTTGGTCACGAACTCTTGAAAAACAGCACTCATCAGTGTCTGATATATCGTATTGTACTCTTCCTTGAATGAAGGGACCAACACCGTTACATCAGTAATATTTCTTGAGGTGGCCTCCACAGGCTGTCTCAGCTGTTTAAAGGTCTTACTTCTACGACGTATATAAAACGCTCGCGTAATTTGATAGACCACCCCCCCATAAATGAGAAGAGCGGTTGTAAGAAGGTAGAAGAAATGTCCAATTCCTCCAGACCAATCACCCTGTACACATTCCTCAAAGAGAATCGGTAATTGGTCAATTAGGGTGAACCCCCCAAAAATCAGGGTCCCGAAAACACAGCAAATGGTAATGCGCCACTCACGGGCTGAATGCCATTGTGACTCATCTATTGGGAGATGAAAGAACTTGAGGTTATCGGACATGCATACCTATATACGACGAGCTACGCCAAAGGTTGCAAGCGAACCCATCGTCTATTTAGATTCGAAATCCTTGTAAATCACGCTTTCCGCACAAGCCGTAAAGAATATAATCCGATGCCGTTTCAGAACACAAACAAGGTCTAATATTGGCACCGATATTCAGTATTCCGACTGGGTGCGCTCTCGGCCAGAAGCTGAATACAACACCTTCAAGGCAGAGGCCTTGCGCAATTCCTGCTTCACATCGGTCACGATTCCCATTTTCGTGTCTTTGTCCACCTTCAAGGAAACCCACATCTTGCTCTGTTCAGATTCAGCCAAGGTTAATCGCTCTGTGCTGACCCAGTCCTGAATCATTTCAGGAGAGGAAAAAGCATCATTCAATTGCATGACCGGTTCCGTTCCATAGCGTCGATCCATGGGAACACCAATATTAACATAACGAATCAAGTGCTTCTTTTCAATCTTGTACAACTCCGATGCCTCAGGACGAATCAATCGGACCTTCTCTTCTTCGGTTCGCAGGACCGTGGCAACCATGAAGAAGAACAGCAACATGAATACAATGTCCGGCAGCGATGCTGTCGAGATCGTGGCCATGCCCCGCTTATTTCCTTTTCTAAACTTTCCCATATCAGTAGTAAGTTGATCCTTCGCGCGGCTCGGCCTCCGAGATTCGTTGCGGATATACCGAACGAACCGCAATGATTTTCTTCAGCAACTCACCGTCTTCTGTATTGCGATCGTACAAATCCTCTAGCTCTTTGTAAGTGCGACCGAACTTCGCCACAGCCAATTCATCGCGCAATTCATTCACTGCCGATTGCAATTCGTTCTGGACTTGCAAATAAGTGTTGTACGTTGTGGCGTTGTCGTTCTGCATCGAAATCAAAGCCGATGGAGGCAACTCTTTGTAATCGCCCCCGAGCAATTCAATCGTGGCCAGTTTGTCTTCCCAATTCTCTAGGACCTTGGTGTAATTTTTTCGCCGGTTATCGTCTTCGGCTGCGGCTACGAAAGCTTCATATTCTGCAATCCGTTGCTTTACATCCACCTTTCTTACCCAGAGGCGTTCTGGGAAAGCCGCATTGGTTTTGCCATTGGCTCCCGTCACCAGAACAACTTCCCTGTTTTTGCCCACCGTCTCTCGGCCTACGGGGTGGGCCATGATGCCATCTCCCGTAGCGATGAGAAAATCTTTGGCTTTGTCCTTCAAATCTTCAATGTCCAGCGGTTCCGCTTCAACGAGCAATTCGTCCAAGAAATTCACCTTCACATTGAACACATTCTGCTCCTTCGCCTGAGGCACATCAATATCTGGAGGCACCGGAGGAGGGAGTTGTCGCTTGATTCCTTCGTCCGAATCAATGGTGGTCGTGACCAGCCAAAAGATCAAGAGCAGGAAAGCGATGTCCGCCATCGATCCTGCGTTGATTTCTGCTAATTCTCGGCGTGCCATTCTTCTCTTATTTCAATGCGCTGCGCACTTCTGCCACAACGATTGTGAAAATGGATAAACTGCCTAAGAGATAGACAAAATACAGCCCGCCCCCTGCGAAGAGGCTTTCACCGGCAGAGACCTTGATTCCGCTGGCTTCGTAAGCATTGAGCACGGTATCATCCGCCAACACATAGAAGCTGAGCAGACCGATAATTACAAAGCCAACAAACCCGATGATTGTTCCCATCACGGTTTTTGGATTGTTGATCAATTTCAGGACCAAAAATCCCAATCCGAACAAAATTGCGGCAGCTGCACAGGCAATTCCAACGAAGTAAATGATGTAAAACAATCCGTCGAGAAGCGCACCGTAGCGCTCTTGGCCTTCGACAAACGTCTCATCCGTGCCGCTTCGTGAGGTGATCATGTAGCTGAGCACAACGCCTGCAACAATCACCGCAATCCGCAAAACGGAAAGGCCGAGTCTTAATCCTTTATCACCCATGATTCCGTGGATTATTTTCCTTGAAGCTTTCGCTTGTACAACAAATCAACAAGATCCATTGACGCCTCCTCCATGTCCAACACAATGCTGTCAATCTTCGACAAAATGTAGTTGTAGAAAATCTGAAGGATGATGGCTACAATCAAACCCGATACCGTCGTAATCAAGGCTACCTTAATACCTCCGGCTACAATTGATGCATTGATTGTATTTGCTTCCGCAATCTTATCAAACGCTGAGATCATACCAATAACGGTACCCATGAAACCCAACATTGGCGCCAAGGCAATGAAAAGGCTAATCCAGCTCAATCCCCGCTCAAGCTTCGACATCTCAACGCTGCCGTAATCTTCGATGGCTTTGGCCACTTCTTCATACGAGCCAGAAGATCGGTCGAGGCCTTGATAGAAAATAGTAGCCACAGGGCCCGCCGTGTTGCGGCAAACCTCTTTGGCAGCTTCTTCGCCTCCCTGCTCCAATGCACCTTCAATTCCCTCCACGAGCTTACCCGTGTTGGTTGTTGCCATGTTCAGGTAAATGATTCGCTCAATGCTCAAGGCCAGTCCCAAGATCAAACAAATCAATACGAATGCCATAAAAGTGGCACCGCCCTCGATGAAGTAACGCTTCACCGTTTGGTGAAAGCTCAATACTTCGCGTGTTTCTTCGGCTGGGGCTTCATCCGCGACAGCAGGTGCAATCGCAGCCATAGAATCTGCAGCCATGGAGTCAACGGCCATGGAATCTGCAGCCATTGCGG
>CAJQKK010000075.1 GCA_905478895.1 uncultured Flavobacteriales bacterium
TCATCCGTTACCGTCAAACACAGGTTATAAGGACCGTCTGAGATGTACTGCCATGAGGTGAAAGGGTCGTCGCTGGTTCCTTCGTCTCCGAAATCCCAAGCATAGCTCGCATTGATGTTGTAGTCGTAAATCGTGATGTTCACAGCACCGGCAATGGGAGTGCCATTGGGGGTGGTGGCTTGAGCAACATCGAACGTGGCATTGCATTGCGCATCGTCACCTTCAGCACAGGCTTCGATACCTTCCACGCTCTGTGGTGCTTGGAGTTCAGAGGATTGATCCACGAGTAACTCACCACTCGGACCGTATACAAGGTAACCGCAGGCTTCTGCATTGATGAGGGGCTCGGCGACAGCGAAACCAACCGCGCCTGTGTTGACAGGCACAAAAGCTTTGCCTTGCCAGAAGGATGTCCAGCTAGGAGAGTAAGTGCCGAAAGGACCGAAATCAATGGTGGCGTAGCTGCCATATTCGTACGAGAAGACTTCCAATGCTCCACCTATCCATCCTTCTTGGGATTCATCGGTGAAAAGGATCTCCACATAGCCACACGAAACATCTGTATCACAAGGCTTCAAACCGAATACGCTTCCAGCTCCAAAGTTCGTATCGTCTTCCGTTTCAAACAGCACATTGCCGTTTTCATCCACGACTTCATACGACGGCCATCCGGATCCGTTCGTATCCGTGAATAGGACATCGATTACGGAACCTTCGTTTGCAGCGAAGGAAAAAGTGCTCGTGCCTAGTTCTTCAGGAAATCCATCAAAATCCGCATCTGTAGCCAATTCATTGTTTGTTTCAGAACTAATAATCGTGCCGTCGACGTAGACGTCCACAGTGGATCCTCCCCAGTCTTCATACGAATCTGAGTTGAACAAGTTGATGGTCCACGTTCCGCAGGTTCCTTCCACGACAGGAATATCCAAAGGCAACACATCGGCCAAAGAATGCACCACCCCATTGTAGGCGAGGATGTCCACAATTTCAATCGCTGCGCCTGAAGCTGTTGCTCCAGCGTCGCCGAGACCAATTTCGATGGTCTCTCCACTCAGGGTGGTCAACACCTGTCCATCACTTAAATCTCCACTCTCGAAGACACCAACAACAATGTGGCGTTCGACGAACTCATCTACGTTTTGCGAGTTGATGAAAGCAGCAGCATCCGAATAGCCAATGGATAGCGCAAATGCAGTAACGGCATCATCAGAAGGAGCAAAAACGGTGTACGGGCCCGGGAGGGGGTCCCCATTGTTATCATCCTCGGCTTCCAATGCTTGAGCGCTCAAGTATTCAACCAAATAGGCATTTATGATGCCCGAAGAGAATGACGTGTGTGCTTCACTTTGGGCAATCGCCGTGACGACGGTTGCCTCAGGATAACCGCTTGGAGCCATTGTTTTGTCGATCACGTGAATGACACCGTTGTCAGCAGTGATGTCGGTTTGAATCACATTGGCATCGTTGATCATGACGCCTGCTCCCACAGAGACACTGAGGCTTTGGCCTTGCACCGTAGGCAGCGAAATGCCGTCGGCTAGATCCGCCGCCATGTATGTGCCAGGAACGATGTGGTAGTTCATTGCCGTGGGCAAGTCCGAAAATCCAGCCAAGTCCCACTGATTCAAATTCATCAATGCCATCACTTCTTCCACCGCTTCTTGATTCGGGACAAAAACGGTGTATTCGCTGTCTTCATCGCCCAACTGTTCGGTGTTAAGCGCTTGGAACATATAACCTGAGTTGAAGCAGCACGGCTCCGGAACAGAGTCGTTGGCATACATGATACCGTTCATTGCATCATCCAATGTGTAAGCCCATTGCGCTTTGGCGCCTTGGCCTAAGGTGAGGGCTAAGCAAATTGCTGTAGCCGTCTTGAGAATATTTACATTCATTTGAGAATATTTTTGTTGCCCTTTTTTACCACTCGCATCTGTATTTCGTGACAGACAGTTCGCAATTCGACAGTATTGAGGTATGAAACGAATGATATCTAGCATGGATGGTAGTCTAGTTGACAGATGGAGCACGGGAAAGTTCAAAGAAACGCGTGACACCTGCGGCGAGCTGCAACGTTCTAAGCTGCCCATCCCACTGCCTAAGCCCCGGACCATTCGATTGCTCACTACCGGCGCTGCCTAGCGTTTGAAATCCCAAGGCCACCGAAGCGTCCAACCTCCATTCGGGTTGGAATTGATATCCTACGTACAGCCGTGTAAACGGAGACCATGCGATCCGAGAATGCGGCAAGTTGGCTTCATCAAACGCAACGACATCGAGAACCTCTGCATTCATGGCATCTTCATCCGCGAATGAGTGGCCGCGTGCTCCGGTGCGAAGAAGCAGTTGCCCTCCGAGTCCACCTCCCAGTGTCCACCTTGCAATCAACCATTCCTTGCGCCACTCAAATGGAATGACCAGGGCATTGACGTGATTGTAATTGCGAAAGTGACGATGATGAGAGGCCGTTGCCAACACAGGTCCGGTTTCCATAGCCAATGTATCCCCTGATATGGGATCCACATCGATTGAAATAAGACCAGTAGGATCCACCAATTCAGTTTGCCATGTCTGCTCAAACTCCAAACGCTGTGCATAATCCAACCAGCCTAAGCCTGCCGACCATTGCTGATTTTTGAAGTTGAAATCCACCGCAATTCCACCTCCTGCACTTGAACCCGCATAGAAATAATCACTGAACGTTTCGAGTTCCTCGCTATTGTATTGAAAATCACTTAATGTCAAGCCTCCAAATGCTCGAATGCCGAAATTTCTCGAAATCGATCTTTCCTGAGTAGCGTAGTCATTCAGCACCGCTTCGAAAGGCTCATTATTTTTGGGAAACCGAAGATTGAGCGGTTTCATCGGTGGGATCATTCTGCCCTCAATGGAACCATTGGATTCTGTTAATTCTCCCAGTGGGTTTTCGGCCTGGAGTGCTTTTTCGTCGGCGTCTTCGGCTTCGGCATTTCCGTCGATTTTGTCTAATCGCCTCTTCGTCTCGGAGCGTTGTTCATCCGAGAGTGACGAAGGTGAAGAGCTCCGTGGTTGGCGATCCACACCTGCTAAATCTTCCTGAAGCAGCTCATTTTCCCCGGAAACAGTCATCGACTCCGATGGCGAGGCTGGCTGTGAATCCAAAACGCCAGCCGTTAACAAGCGATCCGCCGACACGGATTCTTCTCCAATCGACTCCCGCTTTGCATCCTGCACCAAGCCTTCATTTTCCGCCAGCTGTGTGTACTCCGGCACCACTTCCAAAACTTCCTCCGAAACCAATTCCAATTCCTTCTCGGATTCCTTCTCAGAGCCCACATTCAAGCCAACGCCAATGCCGACAACTACGAACAACGCAGCAACGCCAAAAGCAGTCCTGTTCAGCCCAGTCGAATTCCCAGCCTCAGAACCGCTTTCGTTGGCAGGTTGGCTCAATCCGGCCTGAATGTTATTCCAGAGTTCCTCATCCATTGAGGGGTTCGCATCCGCATTGGAACTTCCCAATTTGGCTCTCAATATATCTTCAATCCATTTCATAGTCGGAACTTTTTTTGAGGA
>CAJQKK010000076.1 GCA_905478895.1 uncultured Flavobacteriales bacterium
CTCGCATTGTCTCCGTCAAAGAACGGAATCGCACCGTCGTTGTCAGCGTCCGTTCCCGTCGTGAGCGGCATGGGAGAACTTGAATCAGCGCCGTCTGCACCATCAGTTCCGGCAGGACCTGTAGGACCCGCTATGCCTTGCAGACCTTGAACCGTTTCTCCTACCGGACCCATGGCACCCGTTGGACCAAGCTCTCCGGTAGCACCAGTTAGACCAATAGCGCCCGTTTCACCTTGAGGTCCAACCGAACCAGTCTCACCGGTCTCACCAACTAAACTTGCGAGATATTCAGTTTCAGATCCAGTTCCACCATCTGCAATCCAATACGCATGTGCAGATGTCTGAACCGTATCAGCGTTCACCAAATTCGCGAAAGCGCCTGATGTTGCGACAGCGGATAAGGAACTAACGAGCAAATTAAACGTATTCTCTAACCCAGAGATTACCGCAGCCAGAGAGTCAATTCGAGCCTCATATTCCGTTGCACTTCTCAAGAATGTTCCGTCATTGAAGTCAAGCCCAACGTCATCCCCAATTAACTTCAAGCCAGCGTCTTTCACCTCCATGGAAGCTGAGATTACCATTGCACTATCAGAAGCTCCAGAAGCTACCGTGAAGGGAGTGAAATGATTGTGCACGCCCACGAGGTAGAACTCGGGTACTGAAAAGGATTCACAGAATGAAGGATCGACATCGCAATTATATGCGGTCCAATTAGGATTGCTAATAAAGATGCTGTCCACGACATGGTAATCCGCGATATCGATGGCAAAGTGGTTGGCGCCGCCATTCTGGTTTTCATTGGCACGTAGAATCCAATCCATGTATGCTTCTCCCGATACCGGATCTGAAGTGTCTAGAAAATTGACTCTCACATTATTCTCTTTCATTCTGATGGTCTCGTATCCGAACGTCGCTCCACTACTGTTTTCATCTTGTCCAACCCCTAGGCTGCCAATTATGATATGATCATCTGCTATTACTGCATCATTCGTTATTGAATCCAATTCGATAACATCCGGTCCTGCTGCTGCAGCGGCTAATTGCGGCTGTTCTGATGGAGGAGTCAGGCTTGTGCTTTGAGCGTGCGTGATTGAACCCGCAAGAAGCATCAGCCCGGCAACTTCAAGTCGCCTTATCCAGTCTTTTCTCTTTTTCATTTTGATTGACTGTATTGATGATCAGTAGTCCATATCGAAACGCGTCCCTGTTACTTTGACGCAAGGGCCCCAAGTTGGGATACCATCACACAATTTGAGTGGCACGTTCTTTTTGCCAAAAGTCGCGTTTGGTTTTACCGTTGTCCATGCTCCTGCATCGCCATCGAAAAAAGGAATGGCCCCATCGTTGTCCGAATCCGAACCTGCGAGGGCAGGCATTCCTGTCCCATTTGCACCGTCCGCACCATCCGCACCTGCTGGACCCATTGGGCCCTGGATGCCCTGGGGACCTATAGGCCCCGTTGGACCTTGAGGCCCCGTGAGCCCTAGTGGGCCTTGAGCGCCTTGAAGGCCGGTAGCCCCTTGAGGGCCTTGAGCGCCTTGAGCGCCTTGAGCGCCTGTATCACCTTTAAGGCTAGTTATAAATTCCAATTCGGTGCCTGAATTTCCATTCGATAACCAAATGTCATATGCACTCTCTCCCCATGAAAGCGATTCCGTACCCGACAAATCCTCATAAGCTCCTGAAGTTGCTACTGTTGCCAATGAATTGGCCAGATTCGTGATTGCCGTAGCCAAATTCGTGGCAACCGTGGCTAGGGAATCGATTCTGCTTTGATATTCATTCGCAGAGGTCAACGTTGTGCCGTCCGCAAATTCAACACCGTTTCCGGCGCTCATGAATTTCAAGTCCACCTTTAATTCCACATCTTGGGAACCAATAACAAATGCACTATCGATAGCACTACCATCGATGGTGAACGGCGTGTGGGAATATGACTCGTCAGAAGCACTAGAATCCGCAATGTCAATGGCGAAGCAATTAGCTCCTCCTGCTGCGCTCTCATTCGCTCTTAACGTCCAACTGACCCCGGGAAATGAGCTAGAATTAGAAGTGTCAAAAAACTTCAAGCGAGTGTTATTCTCTGCCATGATTATCGTGTTGAAACCAAAATCTATTCCGTCTGCTGCATCAAAACCAACAGCGAGGCTTCCAATCACGATTTGGTCGTCATAGGTTACAACAGAGGTCGCAAGAGAATCTAGCATGATAATGTCTACATCAACTGGCAAAGCTGCGAGGGCTGGCTGCTCAGCGTCCGCTGAAGCTGATGAAAGTCCGGTGGTTTGTGAGAAGCCAAGCGAGGCGAAAAGCGCAAAGCCTGAGAGACAAATGCCCCTGAATAATACTGTATGCATGAAAAATTGGATTGTCATGAGGCGAATATTTTCCTCACAGATATAATACGAATGTAAGTTGTTTTTTTTTAATTTCTAAACTTGTCGCTGAATAAATAATCTTCATTGCAATTTTCAGCAGTTTCATCTAAAACTTTCCACGGGCGTTCATTTGCGACTTTCAACCCATTTCCGAAGGTCAATTTCGGAAAATGTGAGCCTCAGCGCCGCTCCATACTCGGGCAATCCACCCACGAGCCGGGACAATTCCATGGACAGGCCGGCCGGTCGCGTCAAACCACTCCACCCGATCGATGGGTCGGTTGCTTTCGATTGTTGCCGTCTGGGGATTCAACCAAACCCGCCAATCCCCTGGGGTCGCATCCCCCACGTTGGGCGCGACATAGGAATACGGATCGCTGTCGCTGCTGCAGCCGTAGGAATTCGTGACGGTCACAAAGTACGTCACGCCGTCTATGGGTTCGTCGAAGGTTCCGCCCGTGGAGTACGAGTCGAGACTCACTCCGCCCCTCACTCGCAATCAAATCCAAAGTCC
>CAJQKK010000077.1 GCA_905478895.1 uncultured Flavobacteriales bacterium
TTTATTGAATCAGCGAATGGAATCAGGGAATCCTGTCCCTGATGCGCAAGCCAATCAATAAAAAAAGCACCGTTTTCGCGGTGCTTTTTTTATGGGCAGAATTGACACGTGAAATTACTATACCCGCAAAAGGCGTTGCTCGAGACCGACCGTTCAGGGGACCGTTGAATCAAGTGCCCGGCATGCTCACTCGCTCCTAGTTTGTGGTCTTAACCACACGGCTGAATGCGGCGGGCGCTGGAAAGGAAGTGTGAAATTTAGGTGCGAAAAATTAACGGATAATTTTCAATTCACCCAAGTCGCTTTAAGTCGCGAATGGCCGTCTGAAGTTGTTGGTTGAGTTCAACTTTGCGGTTGAATTGACGCTCACGGGCAATGCTGGCCTGAAGTTTCTTAATGTTTTGATTCAGACGATACCGATGTTGCTCCTCTTCGACAAGGCGGGAGGTTGAAGTATTCTGATCATATGATTTTCCGCTGAGTTGAATCCAGAACCGTTTGGCGGTTTCGTCTATGGTTTGAATGAGATCCAGTTGAAAGGGACAGTCCTCGATCGGAAACCAGTCTGTGGAAAATGACCAGTCGACCACTGCAGTATTGAGCCGTATGGCGTGCAGGTGCTTTTGGGAGGAGCTGATCATCGCTTGTCCTTCAAACTCGAGCCAAAGGATGAGAGTATATGGGATCACCTTTTCCATTGCGGTGCACAGCGGAGCGAGATCATTCAATTCACGAAGCGCAATGTGGAAGATTTGAATCTCTTCGATATCCACCGCTTCGAGGTTGGTGGTCGCAGTGGACAATTTGTGTGTCCAAGTGATTTTTTCAACGCCTTTTGTGAGTGTTTTTTTTTGGGCAGGAGTGAGATGGTCGTGGAACGCTTTTTTTGGGATGGTTTGTCCCACCACGCTTGATTTTGGTAGATTAAAAGGCACCATTATTTCACGATCAAAAATGCAATGAGCTTGAAATCTTCAATTCCCTTGAACATCTCCTGCAACCCCAATGTGCCACCCGTTGTGAATAGGCTTTTGACTCCACTTTCCTCCTCTTTTTCGAGGATGGATCCGATGCTCTTCTGCAGCAAATCGGTGTAGTTATCCATGCTGTGATAGTTGTTGGTCTCAGCGATGACCTCATTGCAGAGCTCTTCAATGGCACTGTCACGTCCTCTGCAAGACATACGCATGAGGTCCAATATGCGCTTGGAATCCAAATGGCTCATCTTCACTTTTCCATCGAGATCCATGAACACCATGTAATAGGGGTGAAGCCGATTGAGTTTATTGATGTTGACTTCGTTGTTGACATTTTTCAGTACGTAAATAACACCGGGTGGAATAGATTCGGAAGAAGGTATTACGGCGTGCAAACCCACCGGGATGTCTTTGATGCTTCCGAATTGTTTGACGTAGCCCAGCAGATCGACCCTGAAGTCATTGAGCCCCAAGTCGGTGATGCTGACCCCTTCGCGCAAATCCTCTAAGTCAATGACCTCCTCTTGCAGGCGTTGCAATTGAATCTTGCGGTAGTCGAGGTCTTTCTCTTTGGTGTTCAATAAATTGTCGTCTCCCGTGCTCGCCAGGTTTCCAATGAGCATTTTATTTTCGACACGCGACTTCAGGTTGATGTAGGCATCGAGCGTTACATCGGGCCAAAAGTTCACCATGGTGATGGATTCATTGATGGATCCGATGCGATCAATCCGGCCGAAGCGCTGGATGATGCGGACCGGGTTCCAGTGGATGTCGTAATTGACCAGGAAGTCACAATCTTGCAAGTTTTGACCTTCGGAAATGCAGTCGGTTGCAATGAGCAGGTCGATATTCGACCCTTTGAGGTTGGGATAAATGTCATCGCGCTGCTTCGACCGCGGAGAGAAACAGCTGAGCAAAATATTGAGGTCGGCTGCAATTCCTTTGTCACTTGAAACACGTTTAGAGCCCGTAATCACCGTTGAGTTCAGCGCATGTTCACCATGCATATGTTTACCACAGTGCTCAAACAAATAATTCGCGGTGTCTGCAAACGCGGTGAAGACGATGATTTTTTTGTTTCCTGGGTTGAGCGGGGTGACGACTTTTTCATCCATGAGGGAAAGCAGTCGTTGCAGTTTTTCATCCTGGTCGCCAACAATGTCTACGATTTTCCCCCAGACTTCGTGCAGAATGCTCAAATCTTCGTTGAGGTCTTCGCGCCAGCGTGTGGTGTCCATATCAGCTAGGGCCACCTTGACTTTTTTGCCAATTACACCTTCTTCATCTCCCCAATCCGCCTCCCAATCAAACGACTCATTGTCCAGCATCGCGGCCAGTCCTTTCCATTCTTTTAAGTCACCTTCGTCGAGTTTTTGGAGGGTCGTTTCAATCAATTTGATGATTCCCTCCAATGTGATGCGGAACGAGTCTACAGAGCTCTCGAGTCGCTTTAAAAGGTTGATGCGCATCAATACGCGAAGGCTGTCTTCACGGTTTGATTGCGTGAAGTTGTCGGCGCGACCAGTGCCTTCTCGATCGTAGATCTGAGCGTACAATGCTCGTTTGCTTGCGAGGATGTAGTTGGTTGGGCTGTAGATGCCCAGGTTTAAGATGGTCAGCTTTTCGGCAATTTCCTCGTACGAGATTGACTTGTTTTTGGCCAGGGGGCTTTGGATTGAAATCGGAGTGTTTCGATCTGGGAATCGACCGATGGCCGAGGTGTCGTAGTAGGTGGTAATGTGCTTTCTGGATCGGGCAATGGTCAGTGCGTCCAAAATTTCGAAGAAGTCAAAATCGAGCAGATCCAACAGGCGACCGGTGGTCCGTTCTTCTGATTCAAACCGGCTCCATGCATTGAAGGCTTGCTGGGCCCTGCGGAATATCTGATCAATGCCTGACTTGGTGTCCAGCTTGGTGTCGATGTTGGCGGATTCTCCTTCGTAGGCCAAGGCCAACTGATTCCGCAAGTCGTTGAATCGATTGTTGACCGGGGTTGCCGAGAGCATCAGTACTTTGGTTTCAATGCCTTCCCGGATGACCTTGCGCATCAAGCTCTGGTACCTGTTTTCGCGTTCAGGGGATGGGTTGTTGTTTCTGAAATTGTGCGATTCGTCAATGACAATGAGACCGTAGTTGCCCCAATTGACAGATGCCAGGTTTCGGCCATTGCTGGTGCCTCGGTCGCGGCTTAAATCGGTATGAAATAGAACGTCGTAGCCAAATCGATCCTTAGCGAGAATGTTGTTTTTGTCGTTGTGACGGTAGGTATTCCAGTTGGCTTCCAGTTTCTTAGGACACAAGACGAGTACGTCTTTGTTCCGCATTTCGTAGTATTTGATGATGCCCAAAGCCGAGAATGTCTTTCCCAATCCCACGCTGTCCGCGAGGATGCATCCGTTGTATTTCTCAAGCTTATTGATTCCGCCGATGACAGCGTCTTGCTGGAAGTTGTAGAGTTTATTCCAGACCACCGTGTCCTTGAGTCCAATCTGTTCATTGGCGAGGTTGTCTTCTGATACCTCTTCCAAGAAATCATTGAAAATGTTGTAGAGCGTGATGAAGTAGATGAACTCAGGAGCGTTCTCTTGGAAGGCATTCAGGAAATAGTCTTGCACCTTTTGGGTGACATCGATGAGGTCTTCGGGATTGATCCAGATTTGATCGAAATGCTGGAGATAGGTTGCACTTTCGGGATTGCCGAACTTTGAAATAAGTTGGGGAAAGCCGTCTTTTTTTGTGAATCCCAGACCCGCTGCATTGAAATCATCAAAATCCTTGTAAAGCGCGTCTTTTCCTTCCTCATCCTCTACATGAATCATGCTCGGGATGTTGGCCCGGGTGTTGCGGTTGGATTTGAAACGCACTTTGTTTTTTACCCAAGCCGCGCATTCTTGAGCAATGGCGCGTTGATTGAGCTGATTCTTGAGCCTCAATTCAAACTCACCGCCGCACAGCTCTGCATCGCGAACGATGTGCGGAATATAGAATTCCCGGCTTTTCTTGACCAACTCTTCTTCAATGAACGTTGGAGAGCTGAAGATGAATCTCAGCTCATCGATCGAAGTCAATTCCTTTTGAAGGGCTTCGAAAGCATAGATCGAGAAAACCGAAGCGGCAATGCTCAGTTTGCTTCCCGGCTTGACGGTCTTCTGCAGATCTTCGCCGACTTTTCGTTGAATGTTGTCAAAGGACTCCATGGAGTGTTAAGTTCGGTCAGATTACGCGTAGTTCGGTATACGGACTCAGCTGCTTGAGCAATTGCTGCACGTTGACTTTGGCCGTATCGCTGGCAAAAGCACTGTCCTTGACGACCAAACGAAGCGGCTTCTCTGCCGCCACAGTTTTCGCAAACGCCTCGTCCAATCCCTCGTCAAAACAAGCGTAGAGCGAATCGCCAGCAACCTTGAAAACTTCCTTGCCTTCGATGGTCGTCTTCTCTGTCTTCAGGGTCAATGGCAATCCCCAGTCGAGAAGAACTTGGGTGAGGAGGTCTTCTGAGGTTCGATCCCCCTTGATGTTGGACGCGAACATGTCCATCTTCCCTTGGTCCAACGTTTGCGGCTGGTAGTAGACGTCCTCCATGTTGCTTTCGTCAACGCGGTATACTTTGAAGCCTAAATCCAGCGTCTCTTCGGTGCCACCGATTCTTTGTGCAATCAACCTCAACCTTTGCTTACCTATCGCAGATATTGTCTGAAAACCAGCGTCATAAACCTCTCGCATAGATATTGTTGACTCTGGTATCTGAACCATGATAAACTTTATCTGGGCCGAATTTTCACTATTGAAATCGGAAACAGCTTGCGCAAGCCCTCCCGTCCCAGAAAAAAAATCTAGAACTAAAGAATCGATTCCAACTGAATGCTCAAGAACTCTCCTTAACAATAAGGACGGCTTCGGAAAATCGAACACCTTCATACCAAACAAAGCTTCTAACTCTTTAGTCCCTTCGTCAGTATTTCCCGCATAATTATGATCCCAGAAATTTGTGGGGGTCAGTCCGCGCGCCTCAGAGAGAAACCTTTTCACAACTGGAACCTTTGCCTGTCTGTTCTTTCCCCAGTACAACAAATCTTCCCGTTCCAGTCTTTCATACTCTTCTTTGCTTCTCCTCCATGCATTTGAACTTGGAAGGGTTACTTCTCCTGTGAACGGGTTGGTAATAGGATAGCAGAGGTTTGGTCTCTGGGAAGGCGTTGCCGGATTCAAGAATGACGCACCTTTCCATGGACCTCGCGAATCGTCATCAGGATTCGTATACCGCTCGTCTGCTTCTCCAGTGCGAGGCAGGAGATTCACTTCAAACTCAGCGGTTTTGGAATAAACTAAAATTGATTCGACCACGGTAGTGAACTCCACGGTGTTATTACTTCTCGTATATCTCTTTTGCCAAGTAACCTCTGTTTGAAAAGCACTCTCACCGAAGATTTCATCGCATAATTTTCGCAGATTATGAACTTCGTCTTCACCGATTGAAATGAAAATCACCCCGTCGTCTGTTAACAGGTTCCGCGCCAATTTCAAACGTGGATACATCATGCTCAGCCAATCGGAGTGATAGCGGCCCGAGGTGTCGGGATTGGAGACTAGGCGGCGGTTGTATTCGTCGGTTTGGCCACTGTCCTCCTTGTACTCGTCGGAGTCCTGGGTGAAGTTGTCCTTGTACACGAAGTCGTTGCCCGTGTTGTACGGCGGGTCGATGTAGATCATTTTGATCTTGCCGAGGTAGCTCTCCTGCAGGATTTTGAGGACTTCGAGGTTGTCTCCTTCGATGTAGAGGTTTTCCGTGTTGTCAAAATCCACCGAGTCTTCTCTAACCGGACGCAGGGTCTTGGTGGTGGGGAGGTTGGCGTTGACCATGGCTTGGCGTTTACCCGGCCATTCGAGGCGGTAGCGTTCCTTGGAACCGCTGACCACGTCGCCACTGAGCTCTTGTTGAAGCAGCTCAAAATCCACCTTGAGGCCATCCTCCGTTTCGGTGACGCAGTTGGGAAAACGCTCGGCGATGAACTGGGTGTTTTCGTTCAGCCAGTTCTTGCTGGTCATGTCTAGTTTTTCTGCCATGGTTAAGCGCTTGCAAGGTGTTCACGGAGGCTGGCGTAGGTAGCCACCTTTTTGAAAATCACCTTCTTTTCGCCTATCGCCTGGAAATGGCGTTCGGCGCAGTGAATCTTCAGCTTTTCAATTTCGCGGAGGTCTTGGTCGGAGTCAGAACCCTTCGTTTCCGCAACGAAGTAGACATGCCGTTCGGTGTCCTTGTCGATGACAATGGCCCAGTCGGGGCTGTAGTTCGCTACGGGAGTGGGGACGAAGAAGCTCTTGGGCAGTTTGGCGTAGACGATGACCTCGTTTTGCGTCTCCAGTTCTTGGGCGAAGTTGGCTTCGATTTGCGAGTCCGTGGTCAGGAAGTCGTAAATGTGCTTGTGGAGTTGTTCCGATTCGCGCAGTGCTGTTTTGTCGTTCGTGAATACGGTGGATGCTTCGTGTCGCTCCTCCGTTTTGTGGTAAACGATGTTGTTGATGATCAGGCTGGCCTTGACTTCGTTGATCAATTCGCTCACTTTGGCGATGAATGCCTCTGGATTCTTTCGGACCAAAAGGAATTTCTCTTCGTGGATGGCCTTCAAGATGTCGACGATGGTGCGACGCGTCAGATGCGTTCTTGATTCAATTTCGCCCACCAAATCATACACCGCATCAGTCGTCACGTCCGCCTTGATGAATTGCGATTGGGATTCTTCCACGCGGAACAACTCGCCCTCTTTAATCTGCTCTGCGCTGCCGCCAGTTTTCATGCTGCCGGTTCGGAGTTCGTACAGTTGGTCTCCAATGGCCAGTTGCGCATTGATTTTGACCCGGCTATCCTCGATGAGTTTGGTGGAGTCAAATTGAACTTCATAAATCGACTTTAGGTTGATGCGGTCCCATAGCTCTTTGAATTCCTTCTTTTCGAAATTCTTGTTGATGGTGAGCACCACACGTTTGCGCTCATCTTCCGGTTTGATTTCTTCGCCGGTCCAAATGGTTTTGAGCAACTTCTGAATGCCATCCTTGTATTCGACGAGTTGCTCGGGCACTGTGAAGTCACCTGTCTCGATTCGTTCCTTGCCTTGAGTGGTGATCTTTCGTTTGGAATCAATCAAGCGATCTGAGATCAAACAAAACTCCAAGTCATTGGCGTCTGAAGGGGTGAGGCGACGCTGATCACCGCGTGCGTTGGTGACCACTTTATCGATGAAGAATTGCTCGTCTGCACGAGTCGGCCGGTCCTTCAATGTTTTGGCGATTTCGTCTTGCAGTCCCTTCGCGAAGGCTTCGTAGCTCTCCGAGGCGATGACGGTTAGCTTGTTGATGTCGTGCACTTGGTCGCCGATGAGTTGGAAATCTTGACGAATGCCTTCTTGGTTCACGCACAGCCGCATGCCTCGGCCCACTTCTTGCCGCCGTCGCGTCTCGCTGCCGCTGTCGACATTCTTGAGTGCGCAGATTTGAAAGACATTCGGGTTGTCCCAGCCTTCCTTCAGCGCCGAATGGGAAAAGATGAACCGCACAGGCTCCTCCAAATCCAGCAGGCGCTCCTTGTCTTTCATGATTAGGTCGTAGGCGGAGGAATCATCCGAACCCAACTCACCTCGTTTTACTTTGGAATTCACGTACTTCCCTTTCTTGTCCTTGGAGAAGTATCCGTTGTGAACGCGTGAGGCCTCATCGCGCTGGAGATAGGCGTTGTACTCCGGGGACCACAATTCAGGTTGAGCTGTCAGATTCTTGTACTCTTCCTCAAACATGTTCCCGTATTCGCCCAGGACCGGATCGCCGGCTTCATCATACTGGCGGTATTTGTCCACCGAGTCAATAAAGAACAACGAGAGCACCTTGATGCCTTGCTTGAACAGGCTGGACTCCTTTTCCAAGTGCGACTTGATGCATTCTCGGATTTGAATGCGGCGAATCACGTTGTCATCGTCCTTATTCAATATTTCCCCTTCCGTAATGATTTGTCCGTTGATTTCGACCGTTCCACTCAGTCCATTAATGTTTTGGATAATAGCGTTTTGGTAGGCGGGCAAATTTCCAGAAAGCTCGAACAAATTCGATCCTTGTTGTAGCTTTTTCCGAACAGATCGTACTCCATTGCCGTGTCGCTCTTCAAATTCGAGGAGCGCAAGTGGTGGTTGGGTAGAACTGATCAATACCTTTTCGAGGTACATGTAACCTTGTGTGCCTGAACTGCCTTTGACACTGATGCCTTTGACTTGAATTTTCTTCACCAGTTTCTCGTTGTACGCGTCGAGAGCGTCGAGGCGATAAACCTTGTTGTAGTCCTCTTTGTGTGTTGCGGAGTATCGAAGGGTGAAAAGTGGATTGAATTCCTCTAATGCCTGCATCGTAGCTGGACCACTGACAGATTGAGGTTCATCTATGATAAGAATGGGATTGGTTTGCGATATGAGATCAATGGGCCTTCTCGTACCAAATTGATCAAGTTCTTGGTAGATGCGCCGAGCATCTTTTCCTCTTGCATTGAAAGCCTGCGTGTTGATAATCATCACGCTAATTCGATTGTCCGCTGCGAAACTTTCAATGTCTTGCGGCCGGCTGGAATTGTAGATGAAAGGCGCGATTTTCTGACCGTACATCTCTTGGAAGTGATCCTGCGTAACCTGGAAAGATTTGTACACTCCTTCCCGAATTGCGACGCTGGGGACGATGACAATGTATTTGCTCCAACCGTACTTCTTTTGGAGCTCGTACATCGTACGGATGTAGGTGTACGTCTTCCCGGTTCCGGTCTCCATTTCAACGGTGAGATTGAACCCGTTCTTGGCGCCTTTCGGCCGCTCAATGTTTGCGCTTTCGTGCAGGTCATTTCGAGATTGAACCGCCTGGATGTTTTCGAGTACCCGCTGTTCTAGCAATTGAATGGTTGAATTGCGGTAGCCGATGGCCTCTTCGATTGCAAAATCCATTTCTTGGATTCCCTGGGCGGCCATTTTGGTTTGCCGAACGATCTCGCGACTCCGCTCGAGGGTGAATCGATTCGTTTTGATGGGCTGACCATCGAAGCAATCGACCACCGCCTTGACAGCATCGATTTGGAACTGTTGTTGTTTGAATTGCAGTTTCATCTCAGATCACTTTCATTTCTGTGGCCGGGCTCAGTTGCTTCAGCAACTGCTGGACATTGACCTTGGCTGTATCGCTGGCAAAGCCATTGTCCTTGAAAACGATCCTCATAGGTTCATCCTTGGCAATGGCTTTGGCAAAGTCTTCGTCTATGCCGCCATCAAAACAGGCATAGAGCGAGTTCTCAGCCACCTTAAAGACATTCTTGCCTGAAATTTCTGTCTGCTCAATTTTGAGCGAAAGGGGCAAACCCCAATCCAACATCACCTGTACCAACAAATCATCAGCCGTGCGGTCCGATTTTACATTGTCTCCAAAGAGGTCTAGGTTGCCTTGGTCATAGTCCTGCGGCCTGTAATAGACATCCTCCATGTTGCTGTTGTCCAATCGGTAGACACGGAAGCCGTAGTCTATGTCAGCATTGGTTTCTTCTTTGATTTTCTTAGCTGCTCTTCGGATTCGTTCCTTTCCAATTTGAGAAATTGTCCTATACCCCTTCTTAAAAGCTTTGTCTGATTCGTCAATTTCTTCAGGGACTTGCACCATAATGAACTTTCTGTTTCCACCATCTTTGGCGTTAAGTTCAAGAGTTGAATGTGCTGTTGTTCCTGAGCCTGAGAAAAAATCCAATACAATTGCATTTTCATCTGGTGCACATGTATATTCAATTAAATCGTTTAAGAAATCGACTGATTTTGGATTATTAAAATCAATATCACCCATAACCTGTCGATACTTCTTCGTTGCACCGTCCGTTGAATAAGCGGCACCTGACATAACAGATTTTGGCTTAATTCTTTTTAGAGAACCTTCTTGTTCGAGATAGTCCTTTTCATAGATATTATACTTGTCACCTGCTCGTACTTCACGACCTAAAAGGCTTTTAATGCGAAGTTTTGCAGTGTCTTTACCCCAACGCCATCGGCCTTCAACACCATTGGACTTTACAGGTAAGGCTTCTACATGAAACTTCTGATTAGGTTCCAATGAAACTTCTCCACTTTCAGGATTGACATAAAATGGGTAAAACATATTTGGTCTTTCAGCTCGTGTATCAGGTCCACCACGTTTCCTAAGCTCAATTAATCGGTATTTCCCATCATCATCTTCTTCTTTGTAATCTGAAATTTTGTCTTCAGGTAGGGATAAGCCATACTCTTGAAACTCATCTGTTTTCACATACATTAAGAGACGTTCGTTTGCCGTAGCTATATACTTTTTATCATTTCTACCCTTTAGATTACTAACCACAACAACGTCAGAAATGAAGTTGGTTTCGCCAAAAACTTCATCTAAAAGCTTTTTTAAATTATGAGCTTCATGGTCATCAATAGAGGCGAAAATCACCCCATTTTTGTTCAATAAATTTCTTGCTAATTTCAATCGTGGGTACATCATGCTTAACCAATTGGAGTGATAGCGTCCTGCTGTTTCTTGGTTTGCTACCAAGCGTTGGTTGTACTCGTCTTTTTGTCCGCTATCTATGAGTTCTTCCTGGGCATCTTTGCTAAAGTTGTCTTTGTACACAAAGTCTTTTCCCGTGTTGTAAGGCGGGTCGATGTAGATCATTTTGATCTTCCCCAAGTAGCTTTCTTGCAGAAGCTTCAGCACTTCTAAGTTGTCGCCTTCGATGTAGAGGTTTTCGGTGTTGTCGAAGTCTACAGAGTCTTCCCGAACTGGGCGCAGGGTTTTGGTAGTGGGCAGGTTGGCGGTTACGATGGCTTCTCGTTTCCCTGGCCACTCCAAGCGGTAACGCTCATTGTTGCCTGCTACTACGGCATGGCTCAGCTCTTGCTTGAGCAGGTCAAAGTCTACTGCTTTGCCGTCTGCTCCTTCCGTAACGCAGTTGGGGAATAGTTCGGCAAGCTTGTCAAGGTTTTCGTTGACGAGGTCAGGAGACTGAAGGTCCAATCGGTCGGACATGGTGATTCAATTTGTCGTGGTGATCAATCAGCAATTTACACGGCTTTCGCTGTTCTTTGGTCATGCCTGAATATCTTGTGAAAAGATTGACTTTTATGACCAATAAAATAACAGAAAGTACGCTTCGCGCCCATATCGAGCGGCGAAGCAATTGGAAGTTGATTGATCAACCGCGTAGCAATGGGGAGAATGGAGTTGATGCAGTCGCAAGTTTCGAGTCCACCCTCTTTTTGATCGAAGTGATCGGTTATAAACGAACGGGTTCGGCGCGCTCAAAAGATTTTTTCGAGGTGTTCTGGCGAGCTATTTCAAGATTAGACATGTCAGTGGATAGCCAATGCACGACCCACAATCCGAATGCCGTTAAGTTGGTGATCGCTCTCCCAAGTGAATTTCTCAGAGGGATGAGCCAACGCACGCGCCACTATACTGAAGCTTGGAAACGAATCGCCGATGCATTTCCAGAACTGGAGGTGTGGTTCGTGGACGAAGCCGGATTCAATCGCTATTCCTGGCTACAAGTCATGCAACTGGAGGGAAGGTTCTAGCCGTATGTTTCGTCGTAAAGAGCGCTCAAGTCGCCCCGGTCTGATGTCCAAAATGGACCAGGTTGCACGCTGTGGCTGCTGTTTTTTAATCTGGTCGTGAGTGCAGTAAGGGATGACACTTCTCCACCAAACAGGACGGTTCTCCCGCTTTCAATGCTAGCGGTGACAGGTTCTGAATCCCCGAGGCTTGGAATGAATCTGATTTCTTCGCCATGCTGAAAGCCCATTTCATAAAAATTAAAATTTGGCCGTCGTTTTTTCATTTTTCTCGTCGCTGCAATGTCTTCGGGCAAGGCAGTGCTTTGCGACGCTCTAATTACGTCGGAAGTCAGATCAATGCCCTCGAAGAGCTCCAGGATAGAAATGGCCTGGTCGGGTTCGATTTCAAAAAACTCTCTTTTTTCGTGTACTCGCTGAGGATGAAAAGCACGATGCAATGCCCGCTCTACCTTTTGACAATCCGGAATACGACATGCGTATTCAACTTCGAAAGGCACGGGCACGCCGGTCGTGTACAGCCCAGCCAATCTAGTGTTGATGTCGTCTTGTGTTGTGAAGCCGATTTTTACAATCCCCGGCATTACGGGATTGGACAGGATATAGACGTAGCCTTCGTTCATAGTTGTAGAGTTCAGTCTGCCAAGGTACCCATATGTTGTTTAACCGTGCTGTTTCTCTAATACTTACCGCTTTGGAATTATTTGTGCGGAAAGAGAGCAAGCGAAGACACAGATCGTCAGCGACGATAATTGACTAGGGAGATATATGTTGGAATATGTTTTGACTTTAAAACGAATTTTATCCATCCAACGTAGGCCAAATTTCGGACAGCCTTTACTTTGCGCTCATGAACCCCAAACTCCACACCGCCCTGCGCATCCTCTTCGCGCTGTTCCTCATCGTTTCAGGGGCCAAGCACTTGTACACGGTGTATTGGGGCGATCCGACCATCATGGCAACGGGGTATCCGGAAGCAGGGGCAGAGGCGTTTGTGCTTGCCGTGCTCGCCACGAAGTTTTTGTTGCCCATGATCTGCA
>CAJQKK010000078.1 GCA_905478895.1 uncultured Flavobacteriales bacterium
CGTGCGGGTGTTCCACGAAAATCAGGTGGTTATCGGGCAAGTCCAATTCGGGATCCTCCGAAGCGTCTCGTTCTCCCATTCCCGCTTTTTTGCGTGCAATCTTTCGTTGCACAATCGCGTGCATCAGGTCTTCCTGTTGCTTCCATACGGGTGCGTATGAAACCCGGCCCAATGATTGAAAATGAACGCGTGGCTTCATGCAACGATCAGTTCACTTTGGACAGCTCATCCTTCAAGTGGTCAATGTTCTTGATGTCCACCGGGTCGCAGCCCAATCTTTCTGCCAAGAGCAGACTGAGCCAATCGCCCAAGTGGATCAAGTCAAAAAAGCGCAGGATTTCATTCGATCCATCCCCTTCAATCACGACCACATCCGCTCCTTGGTCGCGGAAAATCTCCATGCACACATCCATTCGGACACGCGTTCGAGGATGGTCTTCCGGGGTTTGAATGATCAGTACCACCTCTTTTTCACCGCCACTTTCCCAGCCCACAAGCTCATTGTGATTCATTTCAGGGAAAACGTGGTGGTTGCAAAGGGTCTTGCTGTTTTCGTTCAATTGCTGCCGCCATCGGATGATCAATCCTTCCTGTGCAGCGTCAGAATACAACATGATGCGTCGTCCTTCTACCACGTCCAGAAGCGCCGAGGCACGCTCAATCGTGTTTTCCTGTATGGCAGACAGGTGCGCGGCAACATCACCAAACGCGGAATGCATCTCCTTGGGAACCAGTCCAACGGAGTGCAATACATGCATAACTGAGGTGAAAGCGTACCCAAACTGCGACCGGGGTGGCTGTCCCCCGGGAAAGCGCACCGATGGCCATCCATTTGCATCGCATCGCTTCCCCAATTCTCCCCCAGATGTGATGGCTGCAATGCGCGCGTTTTTCGCCATAGCCGCATCAAGCGCCATGAGGGTTTCTTCTGTGTTTCCAGAATAACTGCAAACCAATACGAGGGTTTCCTTTCCGACCCACGCCGGGATGGTGTAATCGGAATTCGCTTGGATGAAAGCCGAACTCGATCCTGCCAGCATCTTCGACGCGATGGCGCCGCTAATGCCACTTCCTCCCATGCCCAAAATCAATGCACTCGATGGCGTCCACCCGTTCCAATCCAATGGGGTTTGTTCGGCAATGTGCCAAGCCTCTTTCATTTGATTCGGAAAACCCGTGATCAATCCTCTCATCTGTTCCATTTCGCAGCGTCTTTTATAAAAATCAGGGTCAATTGACCCATTCAAAGGTAAGGCCAAATCGCACCATGCGTCCCGGCTGCAGCACTTGACCTCGGTCCGCAAATTGCACGTCAAAGAGGTTGTCCAATCGGACGCTCCCCTTCCAGCGCAGTGATGCCCCGTCATTCCCTTGAAAGTTGATGTCAGCACCCCACAAATGCGTGAACAGATCCTGCGAAATCGTGGATTGTACATTGCGGTTTTGAGCGCTTCCTCTTACTGAGAAATCCAACGGGCCAGCGGTTCCGAAATTCACCATCAGATCGTATTTATTGCGCATGTAGTCAAACACATAATTCGAAGTGAATCCAGAAGCCACACGGTTCGCTTCCAGCCAAGCCGCTCCCAAGCGCAGAGAACGCAGGTACAGCTGTTCCGGTGCGTCAGCGCGCTGATAAAGCATGGACAGGTCGCCTCCGAAAAAATCAACCTCTGCAACGTTTGTCGCTTCATAGAGGTCGCTCCCGTCAAATTGCACCCAATCAATCAGGTCGCGCCCTTGCCGAATGAATCGCGTCGTCTCAATGGAAAATTGATGGGCTGATTGAGACGATGAGATATTCCAGCGGGCGCCAAGCTCACCTTGGTCGGCGTATTCTGATTTCAAGTCTTCGCTTCCAACGGCGCCGCCCAAAGTGTAATACAAATCCGTGAAAGAAGGATGCCGAACAGAGCGCCCGGCCGAGCCAAAGACCACAATTTGATCCCCTGCTCCAAATGCCATTCGCGCGTTCACAGCAGGCAGGAGGGAATTTCCAAAACGGCTATTTTCATTGACAGCCATCGTTGCTGTCACAGCCAGCCGATCTGCCAATCCGAAATACTTTCCCGAAACATAGGCGTCGACATTCAACCGATCGTCTGCATAGCCATACGCTGTATCCCCTTCAACGGCCAACCCGAGGCGATTGCTTCGAATGGATTCCGTCCGCGCATCAAATGCTGCTGTCCACATCACAGCATCACCTAACCAACTGAGCTGACCATTCACTGCTCCTACAAGTGAACGGTGCAAATTCGCCCCTTGGTACCACCCCGCTGCCGTGTCGGGAACAGCGAATAGAGAAGGTGCCACAAAGAACCCATCCTCTGTCAATGAATACCAGTCCGCCTCCTCACGGTACAACTCAAACCGATCGCTGTGCGCACGAAGATGGCCGGCAGCCGAGGCGTTCCAATTGCCTTGCTGCCGCGACCATACCAATTGTGCAACCGCCGCAACGGTTTCCTCATGTTGATTGGGATACGTCGAGGAATAAAAGTTTTGTGCCCCAAAGGATTTGGATTCTGCCGCAAGCAGCGACTTCCACTCGCTCGCACCGCTCCGAAAACGCGCGCCCCAAAACAACCGATTGATTTCCATGTCGGAATTGGGAATGTATCCATCTGTTTTCGCTTGAGACAAACTCAAACTGTGCCGGATTTTTCCCGTGTTGGTTTGTGCATTCGCTCGAAGACGAGTCCAATTGAAACTTCCTAGTTCTGCCGTGAGGCTCGCGGTCGTTGGTTTCTCATCCACCCGGGTTTCGAGCAAAATCCCTCCTGCAAATGCGCCAATGCCGGCCCATGGCCCGGATCCCGAGCGTACCACCTCCACGTGTCCCAAGTCTTCGGGATCGATGGGTATGTTCATGAGATGATGTCCTGTATGCGGGGCAGACCATCGAACACCGTCAATGCGAAGCGCTGTTTGCTCGTACGATCCTCCACGAATGCTCATATCGGTTTGAACCCCCCATGCGCCTCGGGTTCGGACATCGATTCCAGGAACGAATTCCAGCGCTTCACTGATGGAAGTCACCCCCCGCCATTCAGACGGCATCATTACCGTTGCTGATTTGGGTGACGCCAACAAGGGCAATGCATTGAAGCCAACCCCCAGAACAGCAGCCTCTGACAAAGAAACCATCGTCTGGCTGGAGTCGGCATCGGAATCAAGGGACCGATTGGCCCAAGTAAGGGAGCTGCTAAACAGGCCCAAAGACAAAACACAGGACAAGATCGTGCGCATTAGGAATTGCTTTTTGTGAATCAGCGCAAAGCTAAGGGTCCGCGCCAAAACAACCGTCGTGATGCGGTTTTCGCGATGTAACTTTGGGGCATGCAACGATCGGAACAAGAACGCGTGCGTCGCGATTCACTCGCCACCTTGCGGAAGATGGGCATTGAGCCTTATCCCGCGGCAGAATTTGTGGCGACACACAGGTCCAATGCCTTGGCGGAATCATTTGAAGACGGCAAGGAAGTAACGCTAGCGGGGCGCCTGATGAACCGCCGGATCATGGGAAAGGCCTCTTTTGCGGTGCTGCAAGACAGCGAGGGCACGGCACAGCTTTACCTGAACCGCGATGAGATGTGCCCTGGGGAGGATAAATCCATGTACAACGACGTCTTCAAAAAACTGCTTGATCGTGGTGATTTCATCGGTATTCAAGGCACCACTTTTACGACCAAAACCGGTGAGCAAAGCGTGAAGGTGAAGACGCTCACTGTGCTTTCAAAATCCCTCAAGCCGTTGCCCTCCGTCAAGGTGGACGAAGATGGAAACGTACACGACGCATTCACCGATCCCGAATTGCGGTACCGCATGCGGTACGTCGACTTGGTGGTGAATCCAGACGTGAAAAAAACCTTCGAAGCCCGTTCGCAAATCATCCGCACCATCCGCGAATCATTTGACCAGCAAGGGTGGTTGGAAGTGGACACGCCCGTGCTGCAAACCATTCCTGGAGGGGCCGCCGCCCGGCCATTCATCACGCACCACAACGCATTGGACAGCACACTCTATTTGCGCATTGCCAATGAACTCTACCTGAAACGCCTGATCGTCGGAGGGTTCGAAGGGGTGTTTGAATTCTCGCGGAACTTCCGCAACGAAGGAATGGACCGCACCCACAACCCTGAATTCACGGTTCTGGAACTCTACGTTGCCTATAAAGATTACCACTGGATGATGGAAACCACTGAGCAGCTTCTGGCGAACATTTGCCAAGCCGTTCACGGGGGTACCAAAGCCAACTTGAATGGTGTTGATATCGATTTCGCTCCCCCTTACAAACGCATCAGTATGCGAGATGCCATCAAGGAGCACACCGGAATTGATATCGATGGAAAGAACGAAGAACAACTTCGTGCGGCTTGCGAAAGTGTCGGCCTAGAAACAGACGCTTCCATGGGCAAGGGGAAACTGATCGACGAACTCTTCGGTGAAAAGTGCGAACATCACTTTGTGCAACCCACCTTCATCATGGATTACCCGGTCGAGATGTCTCCGTTGACCAAGGTGCATCGCGACAACCCTGCTTACACGGAGCGCTTTGAATTGATGATCAATGGCACGGAAGTGGCCAACGCATACAGCGAGCTCAACGATCCCGACGACCAACGCCAACGCTTTGAAGATCAATTGGCCCTGAGCGAACGCGGGGATGATGAAGCCATGTTCATCGACCAAGACTTTCTTCGCGCATTGGAATACGGCATGCCTCCCACCAGCGGAATCGGAATCGGGATTGACCGACTGGTCATGATGCTCACGGATCAAACTTCGATTCAAGAGGTGTTGCTCTTTCCACAAATGAGGCCAGAGGTGTTTGAATCCGGTCCCGATGCAGCAGGGCTTCGGGCCATGGGAATTTCCCCTTCATGGGTAGAACATGTGATTGCTGCTGGCTTTGAATCCCCCGCTGCAATGGAAGGCGTGAAGCCTGCTGGATTGCGAGAGAAGCTAAATGGCTTCCGAAAAAAGAACAAATTGGAGTTGCCTGCCCTTTCTATAGAAGAAGTCGAGGGTTGGTTTAACCCTGCGAATTAAGGATCATTACCATGCCTGCACCCTTTCAACAATCCACCGTCATCGACGTCCTCAAGTCTATATTTGACCCGGAAATCCCCGTCGACATTTATGAGCTAGGGCTCATCTATGAAGTGAAAATCACCGAAGACGGCTTCGTTCATATCGAAATGACCCTGACCTCTCCCAACTGTCCCGTCGCGGAAAGTTTACCGGCAGATGTCGAGGAAAAGGTGGGGAAAATCGAAGGGGCTACCGGAGCGAAAGTCACCATTGTTTTCGAACCACCCTGGACGCAAGACATGATGAGTGAAGAAGCAAAACTCGAACTCGGTTTCTTGTGAATGATTCTGACACAACGCGTGGAATCGCGATTTTAGGAAGCACCGGTTCCATTGGAACCCAGGCGCTCGAGGTGATCCGTGAACAAAAGGATCGGCTGCATGTCGAAGTCCTGTCGGCGCACCGAAACGCCGCCCTTCTCATTGCTCAAGCCCTAGAGTTTCGCCCCAATGCCGTGGTCATTGGTCAACGAGAGTTGTTCCAAGAAGTCAATGCCACATTGTTCGACGAAGGCATCAAAGTTTATGCTGGCCCAGAAGCCCTGGAACAAGTGGTGGAAATGGAAGGGGTTGATATGGTGCTGACGGCGCTTGTTGGGGCCGCTGGATTGCGGCCCACCTTGCGCGCAATACGAGCCGGCAAAGACATTGCGCTTGCCAATAAAGAGACACTCGTTGTGGCAGGTGAATTGGTGATGGCAGCCGCGCTGCAGGCTGGCGTGGACATTCACCCGGTAGATTCCGAGCACAGTGCGATCTATCAATGTTTGGCAGGGGAAGTGCTGAACCCGATTGAGAAAATCATTCTCACTGCATCTGGTGGACCGTTTCGCGGAATGAACCGCTCTGGGTTGGAAGCCGTGACCAAAGCACAAGCCTTGAAGCATCCCAATTGGGACATGGGCGCCAAAATCACCATCGACAGCGCGTCGATGATGAACAAAGGGCTGGAAGTTATTGAGGCCAAGTGGCTATTCGATTTGCGCATGGACCAAATCGATGTGGTCGTTCATCCGCAAAGCATTGTGCACAGTTGTGTCCAATTTCAAGATGGTTCGATCAAAGCTCAATTGGGCTTACCCGACATGAAACTGCCCATCCAGTATGCATTGGGTTACCCCCATCGCTTGCCGAATGCATTCGACCGATTCAGCTTCATGGATTATCCGAAACTCACGTTCGAAGAGCCCGATTTGGAAGCCTTTCGGAATCTACAGTTGGCCTTCGATGCGGGCAACAAAGGTGGCAACGCGGCAGCGGTTCTCAATGCAGCTAACGAAGTTGCTGTGGCCCGTTTCCTAGCCGATGAGGTTTCGTTTACGGGAATGACCGACGTACTGGAGCATGCGCTTGCTGCTGTTGCTTGGCAGCAAAAACCCGATTTGGAAGCTTTGATTGCCTCCGATTCTGAGGCACGCGCAGTTGCGCAAGAGTTCAAGGCTTGAATCGATCGACTCAGAAAAACTTGGTCATACGGTCATGATGTCTGCTTCTTTCGCAGACAAGACTTCATCAATTTTTTTGATGAATTGATCGGTGATTTTTTGCACCTCGTTCTCTCCGTCTTTCGCCAAATCTTCACTGAGGCCATCGGATTTGGCCGCTTTGATGAAATCGTTGGCTTCTTTGCGCGCATTGCGAACCGAAACCCGGGCGTGTTCGCCCTCTGAACGTGCCCGCTTGGTCAGGTCGCGCCGACGCTCCTCCGTGAGCGGGGGAATGTTGATGAGGATGGATTCGCCATTGTTCATCGGATTGAGGCCCAAATTGGCATTGATAATGGCTGTTGCCACCGGGTCCAGCATGTCCTTTTCCCAAACCTGCACGGTGAGGGTGCGTGCATCCGCTGAATTCACATTGGAAACTTGACTCAGCGGTGTCATGGATCCATAGTATTCTACTTTCACGCTGTCCAACATGGCAGGATGTGCCTTGCCTGCGCGAATTTTCTGAAGTTCCGACTCCATGTGCTTGATGCCCTTGTCCATGGCTTCGCGCGCCATGTCTAACGCCATTTGAATTTCCTCTGTCATGACCTTGCCATTAATGGTTTACCAAAGTACCTACATCTTCGCCTGAAATCAAGCGTTTGAGGTTGCCCGATTTGTTCATATCGAAAACAACAATGGGCAACTTGTTCTCGTTGCACAATGTAATCGCTGTCAAATCCATCACTTTGAGCCCTTTGGAATACACCTCATCGAACGTGATGGTGTCGTATTTCACCGCATTTGCGTCCTGCTCCGGGTCCGCGCTATAAATGCCATCGACCCGCGTTCCTTTCAAGATCACATCCGCATCGATTTCAATTGCCCGCAACGAAGCGGCGGAATCGGTTGTGAAAAAGGGGTTTCCGGTTCCTCCACCGAAAATCACCACGCGTCCTTTTTCCAAGTGACGCACTGCTCGACGCCGAATGAAGGGCTCTGCGATTTGCTTCAACTCAATGGCTGATTGCAGTCGGGTATCCATTCCCGCGCTCTCCAAAGCACTTTGCAAGGCCATGGAATTGATCACCGTCGCCAACATGCCCATGTAATCGCCTTGGGTCCGTTCCATTCCTCCTTCCTCTGCTTGAACACCTCGGAAAATATTACCGCCACCAATGACAATGGCCACTTCGAGCCCTGCATCCACGATCGTTTTGATTTCGTCAGCGTATTGCTTCAAACGCTCATTGTCAATGCCAAATTGCTTTTGACCCATGAGGGCCTCGCCGCTGAGCTTCAGGAGGATTCTTTTGTACTTCATTGCGGGTACAAATATCCGCAATATTCCTTCACGTGGCGTACAGAAAAAAGAAAGGGCGACCCATTTGGATCGCCCTTTGCAATTTGAATCTTATTTCCAGTGGTTCAGTCGAGCGCTGCTCGGCAGAATCCCGTGGCCTTCGCACCGCTGCTCAACGAGTCAACGTACTGTGCAATATTGATCTTTCCATCTTTGATGAACGCTTGGTTCACCAGTGTTGCCTCCTTGAACCACTTCTTCAAGCGGCCTTCAGCAATCTTAGCGGCCATCTCCTCTGGCTTGCCTTCTTGGATCGCCAATTCCTTGCCGATTCCCCGTTCCTTCTCAATGAGGTCTGCAGGAATTGTTGACTCGTCCAAAGCGACTGGAGCCATTGCAGCTGCCTGCATGGCGACATCACGTCCGCCTTCGCCCACGTTTGCATCAAATGCAACCAACGTTGCCAATCGGTTTCCTGGGTGGATGTAGGCAGATACCTGAGCGCCCGCGAGGGTGTCAAAGGATCCGATTTCAATCTTCTCACCAATTTTACCAATTTGCTCTGTGATCTTCTCTGCAATGGTGATGCTCTCACCGGGGAACGTCTGCGCCAAGAGCTCATCTTTGGAAGTCAGTTGACCGTTCAAGGCCACGTCCAAAATGCGCTGCGCCACTGCAACGAACTCTTCATTCTTTGCAACGAAATCCGTTTCACAGTTCAAGCCAATCAAGGCACCGAAATCACCAGCACCATTCGTGCTCGCCAAAATCGCTCCTTCACCTGTTTCACGATCACCGCGCTTGGCAGCAACCTTTTGTCCCTTCAATCGAAGGATTTCAATGGCCTTGTCAAAGTCGCCTTCTGCTTCTG
>CAJQKK010000079.1 GCA_905478895.1 uncultured Flavobacteriales bacterium
ATTTAATTCGCCAAGCTTGGTGATTTCTGTGTTTCAGGGTGAAACTTAAACTCAGTAGATACTTATGAACCAATGAAATGCTAAGTAGATTCTTGAATATCTGGGGCGCCACTGGAGAAAAATATGCGTACCGTTACATGGTGAAAAGTGATAGGTGGAATGAGAGGTGGCATAATTCCCTAATTGATGTGCTTACTCATCGCAAAAAAGGAGGTAACGCGATGGTTATTGTTGGCGCAGGACATTCACTGAACACCTTGACTAAGGATGAAATTCGATTCTTCGAGTCTATGGACAGTATTGGTGTCAATTTTGCGGCATTTAATGAACATTTGAAACCGAAAGAATGCCTCATGGAGCTTGATGAAGTTAGGCATGAGCGTTCTGCCATTATGTCAACGATGATAAAAAAGGGAAATGGAAATCAAAGGTTTTATTTGAATTTGCTTCATGCGAGGCGCATTCCCGACGTTACAACTCAATTATTGGAATTAGATAATGTGTTTTGTTTTGATGTTGTGAGGTTTAGGACTTTAAAGAAATGGTGGTTTAAAATGAATGCGTTAATTTATCTCAAGTTCACGTATCGATTTTTTCGACGCCCGATTCATCATGGAGCTTCGATAGTAATGGCTTTAACTATTGGTTTAATGAGGGGATATCGTGAGATTCACCTAGTCGGAGTTGATTTAAATGGGGGTCAATATTTCTACGAACATCCAGATTATGAAAGGAGCCAGTTGAAGGGGTTAATGGAAATGGATCGGGCAGTCATGCAAAGGGCAACAAAAGGCATACATCCGACGCAAGACCCTGCAATTGCAGTAGGTTTCGGAGAGCTTGCAATAGGTGATACAGTCCCGTTTATTGTGTCTTTGCTTCAAAAACAAGGAACACGAATTTTCGTTCGAGGGGAGGATTCCGGGTTTCATAAATATCTCAGAATGTGAGGTGTATCATTGTTTTTCGAGTTTTGAACAACTTAATTGTGCTCTCAATGTAAATTTTCATCCCGATTGAAACCGAGAAAATTCAGGGTAGAGATGAGCAGAGATAAGGCCTGACAATATTTCGAGTCAACCCAATATCTTTTTTCATTTTCTGGCGCAAGAGGTGAGAAAAATAAAAGCTAAAAAATGTGTTATCAAATGTCTTCAAATGAACTTTATTCTAAGATAGAAACCGGCCCTGTTTTTATTGTAGGACCATGCGTTATGGAGAGTTTTGAGCTCCTTGAAGTTGTTGCGGAAAGATTAACAGAGATCTCAAAAAAAAGAGGCGTTACTATCGTTTTTAAATCTAGTTTTGATAAGGCTAACCGGACTTCAATTGATTCTTTTCGTGGTCCAGGAATCAAGCAGGGTTTAGAATGGTTGCGTAAGATCAAGGAGAAATATGGCCTACCTGTGACAACGGATATTCATGAACCTTGGCATGCTAAAGAGTGCTCGGATTTTGTGGATATTATTCAAATTCCAGCTTTTTTGTGCCGTCAAACTGATTTGCTTTTGGAAGCAGCCCGCACGGATAAAATCGTGAATATTAAAAAAGCGCAGTTTCTACGAGCAATGGACATGGAGTTCCCTTTGCTGAAAGCAAAATCAACAGGTAATGAGAAAATTTGTTTGACCGAACGGGGGACAACTTTTGGAGGGGGCAACTTGGTTGTAGATTTTAGGGGAGTGTCTGAAATGAAGCGATTTGGCCATCCGGTGATCATTGATGCGACGCACAGTGTTCAAAAACCTGGTGGAATGACAACTGGAGGCGAAAGAGAATTCATTTTACCAACCGCTATGGCAGCAAAAATATTTGGTGCAACTTCATTCTTTTTTGAGGCACATCCGAATCCCAATAGAGCGCTGAGTGATGGTCCAAATATGCTTGATTTAGACGATGTTGAAAAGGTAATCACATCTATTATCGGATGAAAAACATAATAAAAAAGAGTTACATAAATTCTGCTTTGAGGACAATTGACATTGAAGTCGAGGGCCTTCAAAATCTAAAGGAACAAGTTGATGTGTCATTTTCAAACGCGATCAATTTAATCTTAAGTCGGAAGGGAAAGGTTGTTTTCTCAGGAATGGGAAAATCTGGTTTGATTGCAAAGAAAATTGCGGCAACGATCTCAAGTACCGGGACTATGGGCGTTTTTTTGCATCCTGCTGAAGCTGTGCACGGGGATCTTGGAATTATTGCAGAAGATGATATTTTGATTGCAATATCCTATTCTGGAGAATCTGACGAACTTATTCGGATTATTCCAGCTCTTCGAAGGAGAAATATACCAACAATCAGTATTACTGGGAACTCTCAAAGCACATTAGCGAAACATGCTGATGTTTCACTGTTAGCAAGGGTAAACCGGGAGGCCTGTCCATTAGAATTGGCGCCTACTGCTTCGACAACAGCTGCATTGGTTTTGGGAGATGCGATTGCTGTTTGTTTAATGGAAGCAAAAGGATTCAAGGAAATGGACTTTGCAGTTTTTCATCCAGGAGGGTCACTGGGTCGTCGGTTACTGAAGACTGTTGAGGAGGTGCTTATTACGAGGCAATTGCCTGTTAATCGGCAAAGCGACACCATTGATTCGGTGATATTAGAGATTAGTAAAGGGAGGTTAGGCTTAACTGTAGTTTTGGACGGTGAAGATGTTGTCGTTGGATTGGTTACAGATGGTGATTTGCGAAATGCCATAAAAATCCACAAATCAAAGTTGCTAGGGATGAGAGTTAGAGAAATTATGAATACCAAACCGATATTCGTTGCTAAAGATGCCTTAATAAATGACGCTGAGTTATTGATGAAAAAAACGGGAGTTAATTCGTTAATAGTCCAGGATGAAGGTAAATTACTAGGAGTGATAAGTCAGCGTAATCTGAAATATAGCTGAATAATGAAAGTAGTAGCATTTGTGCCCGCAAAGGGAAATAGTGAGCGAATTCAAAATAAAAACTTGAAGATTTTGGATGGTAAGCCGCTTTTTCTGCGTCAAATTGAAAGGCTTTTGAAGATGGATTGTATTGACGAAGTATACTTGGATACTGATTCAGATGAATTCATCGAGATTGCTTCGCACACTGGGTGCAAGATTCTCAAGCGTGATTCTTCTCTGGCGTCGAACGCAACAGATGGGAATGTCCTATTCTATAACGAGGTATGTCAGGTTGAAGCAGATGTTTACATTCAATCTTTGTGTACAAGTCCGTTTATCTCCGAGGAAACATACTCAAATGGAATCGAAATTCTAAAACGAAACGAAGACTATGATTCTGTTGTGCTGATTAGAAATCAGAAGCAATACACATGGAATTTCGAATCTAAAAGACCTGATTACAATCTTGACAAGATACCGAATAGTAAGGATCTGCCAGATACTATTGTCGAGACTATGGGCATGTACATGGTAAGAGCAGATTCAGTCTTTAAAACGAAAAGAAGAATTGGTCAAAATCCATTCCTATTGGAGGCGAAGGCCATCGAAGCGATTGATGTGAATTATCCTGATGACTTTGAGCTAGCGAATTACATAGCCGCAGGTATACGCGAAAGCGAGCGTAAAGTATTTCAAAACTTGGGTCATATTCTGAGTTCCGCTATTCTCTCTGACATCTTCGATGATATCGGTATTAAAAATCAAATAATTTCTGGATTAATTTTGAATATCGCTGGAAAGAAAATGCTTGGACGTGCGAAAACACTGAAAATAAAGAAAAGGGAAAATTCAGACACAACTTCAATCTATGATGCATTGTTGTCGTACGATACGATTGTTCCAAACGATATCATAGTGGTTGAGAATGAATGTCCGAGCTTTGCTTATTTCGGAGAATTAAACGCGAATTTGGCCATTCGGGCAGGAAGTATAGGAGC
>CAJQKK010000080.1 GCA_905478895.1 uncultured Flavobacteriales bacterium
TACTGTTGTGGATAGTGGGCTGTTTAATCTTTAAGATAAAGTGTCGCACCGACCTTAAGACCATCACAATTGGACATTGTCAAAATTTGATCATCAGGTATGATGCCTTCTGCAGTCCTGGTGTAAGAAACCTTGACTTTACTAGGACTTATTACTGACCAAGTACCCCATGTGCTCATACCTCCAGATGCAGTTGTACTAGAGTTGAATGTGCCGTCTGAAGAAAATTTCCATGCACCGGTGGGACTGTTTACTGCAGGATAAACCCAATCATAGCCGATGAGACAGCTTTTGGTTCCTTCAATGCTAGCCACTGATGATGACGTCTCTGCCGACCCGTCATCATCACTGTCTAAAGCAAACATCAAAAACAGCGCTAATGCCACTACAGATGCTTAAAGTTTCCTTGTCTTATTCATGGTTTGAAATTACGTCGTTCCAATGCGTTTGAACAGGCTACAGAAAATACAGACGTCTCTTTATCCTGCATTCCCTATATTTGATTTGACCTTTTATCAAAACACTACATATTATTTCCAATGGAAGATCAAAAATCATTCGCCATCCCTTTGAGTGTGGGATGGATTCTTAACATTGTCGGTTGGGTTGTGTTTATATCCACCATGGACCATACGCTTGAGTTCATCACCGCCTTGGTTTGTATGGGTTGCGTTTATGTCGGATATAAACACAAACAAATAGGAACAGCCCCATTCATGATTGATAGGATGAGTGCAGGGAACTTGATCTATGCATCAGCATTCGAAGCAGTATGGATGCTGTGCTGGGCTCTCGAAATTTTTTGATCTTGATCAATCCAAATACCAATGAAAATCGAATTATTTGGCTATACACCAAGTGCTGTAACTCTTGCTTGTTGTTTGCTGTTATTTGGCTGTGATTCTCCTGGCGATGTAGGCTCCTCAGAAGCCTCCTCTTCTCCGAATGGGAAATATACTTACACAGAATCAGGTGGTGTCGAAAGTGTTGTGACTGTCAGTGGAGCGCGATGGTCTTCAACTTTGAAACTCTGCGATTTCTGTGACAAAGACTATGAAAGTGGAGTCGTAAAAAATGGTAAGCTATTCGACTCAAGCGGTTTCATGGAGGTAGGTTCAATCTCAGGAGGAAAGCTGGTCATGCGAACAGCCAGTGGAAACATAACCCACCGTAAGTAACTTGACTCTTGTTCAAAAGAACAGCTGCACTTGTTGCAGCTGTTTTTTTTTGTGAATGAATTCCGATTGTGTCCAACGACTCTACAATTGGTGCTGAAACCAAAAGCTACCGGTCATGTCCGATTTGGTTGAGCGAGCTACATCAAATCAGGGTCAAGGGTGTTCGGCTTCTGTCCTGCTGGCTCCACAAGAAAAGTGGACTTGATGCTCTGATTTAAGAGGTCCAGATCTCACTAAACGCCGAAATGTAACACGGACGATTTGGCAAGGGGGGAGGCAGATTTGTCGAACCCATTTGAAATGCCTTGTCGCGACGCCATAGATACCTTGCTGAGGTTAAAATTTAATGGTTGGATTGTGCGCAATCAATTCAAGTAAAACTTAACTCAAATGAAACAATACGCTTTACTGGTCGGCTGCTCTCTTTTTATCGCTTCCTGCGGTAGTGTCGAAAAAAATATTGAATCTTCTGTTAAGAATGTAATCGAGCAAAGGATTCAGAAGGAACTGTCCATCAAAGGGCCGGAAGCTGTTGAAGGGATGTCCCCGTATCGTGCTAAATACGACCACTACGATGCAGCCATAAAATTATTGGAGTCTTCAGCATTCCCGGCATGTGCCACGAGCGATGTGAAGATAAGATGTGAAGAAAAAAAGCCTGGTATCTATCTCGTCAATTTCGAACTCTCAGAACCAGACAGTTCCTGGATTTTGGGTCAGTTGGTTGAGTGGGATTTTGCATCGCGGGTGAACTCATATAGAGATTCTGACGGCACTTTTGTAGACGAATTCCAATGGGATGGTAAAGGCCAAATGGAAGTGCAGGTGTACAATAGCTACTGGGAAGAGATCGGGGATTCTTACAAGGAATGGGGACGGTGTGACGGCATTGAATATGAACCACTGAGAGGCGAACTCTAATTTGGATAGTAATCAGCCAAGAAGGCAGCGATTTGTTTTAGAAGTCCGTTAGGTTCGTTGCGTTCGGGAGACCGAGTGAGCGCACCGAGCGAGTATTAAATTCTTAATTCTTGGCCTTGCGCAGCAAGCATCATCGGCAACTACGTGCACGGAAACGAGCCCGGACATCACATTGCCTACCTCTACAACCGGGCCGGAGCCCCGGAAAAGAGCCAAGAGCGCGTTCGCATGATCTGCGAGACGATGTACGGAGCTGGAGTGGATGGGCTGTGTGGGAACGACGACGCCGGACAGATGTCAGCGTGGTATCTGTTCTCCGCACTGGGCTTCTACCCCGTAGCACCGGGGTCCGGCTGGTATGAACTGGGAAGCCCCAACGTGCGCTCGGCCGCTCTCCAGGTCGGCTACGGGAA
>CAJQKK010000081.1 GCA_905478895.1 uncultured Flavobacteriales bacterium
ACACTTTCATTCCTGCAAACGAATGCAATGAGTCAGCAGGGACGGTCTCGGGGTCATCAAAATAAACGCCTGAGAATTCTCCTTCAGGAAATTTCGATCGCAGGGCTTCGAACGCAGTGCCAATTTCTTGGTAGGGACCGATGTGATCCATTCCAAGTAGGATGAATCCACCTTGTTCGCCTTGTTCGATTTCAATGGACGAATAAAGTCCTTGTGACATGAGCAACCCCCACACGACCAAAACCAATCCGCCGACAACAATTAGTGCTTTTTTCATGTTTGCAAAAATGAGCTTTTCTGCAGCGTTTCAAATGGCGAAGCATGATTCTGTTCTGATTCCGACTTATCTTTAAGACTAAAAACTGAAAAAATGGACAAAAGAGCTTTGGTACTGGGGGGAGGCGGATTCATCGGTGGTCATCTGGCAAAACGGTTAAAAGATGACGGATATATTGTTACCGCTGTGGATATAAAGGAGCAACCAGAATTCTGGGAAAGCCATGAAATATGCCATTCCTACATCACTGCGGACCTTCGGGATTATGCTTCGTTTCGTGCCATTTTCGAAAAAGACGAAGGCTTTGATGAGGTATATCAATTGGCAGCTGATATGGGCGGTGCGGGCTATTTGTTTACGGGCGAGAATGATGCGAATGTGATGCACAATTCCGCATTGATTAACTTGAATTGTCTTGAGCTAGCGGCCAAGAAAAATGTAGGAAAAGTCTTTTACAGTTCGTCGGCTTGTATTTATCCAGAGCATAACCAAATGGATCCCAAAAATCCAAATTGTGTGGAATCCAGTGTTTATCCGGCTGCTCCAGATTCAGAATATGGTTGGGAGAAACTATTCAGTGAAAGGCTCTACTTGGCATTCAATAAAAACTATTCTGTGGCTGTTCGTGTCGGGAGGTTTCATAACGTATACGGACCGCATGGGACGTGGGAAGGGGGCAAGGAAAAAGTTCCAGCGGCGATGTGCAGGAAGGTGGCTGCGTCAGATGGTGAAATTGAGATTTGGGGAGATGGCGAACAAACGAGGTCCTTTCTGTTTGTCGATGATTGTGTAGAGGCTGTCATCCGATTCATGAGGCAAGATGACTTTTTAGGGCCCGTCAACATCGGTTCGGAAGAAATGGTCTCGATCAATGAGTTAGCTCGTATCGCAATGGATGCCGCGGGACGACAATTGAAGATAAAACACATTGAAGGTCCAATAGGAGTGCTTGGTCGCACATCAGACAATGCGTTGTACCGGGAAAAAATGGATTGGTCTCCCAAAATTTCCCTGAATGAAGGAGTGGCCAGAACGTACAAATGGATCGAAGCACAAGCGAGAAAATGATGGAGAAGACGCTGACTATTTTAATAGGCAGTGCGCGAGGTGGCGAAGAAACATGGGAAACCATGTACCGTCACTTGCTCGCGCCATACAAGTCTGACTTGGCACTTTGTTTTGGCGAGTCAGATGACAAGTCGGCATCACTCTATGACCGGGCGAATTATGTTTGGGATATCCCTGAATATGAAAATTGGAGAGACTATTTTTCCCAATATTTCCCGGAAGACTTTGACCAAATATTCGTTGATAGCAAGGTAACCGGAATTATGGGAGGGATTGATGACGCAAGAGGATCAGGCGCGATCATCTTCGCGTTTCGGGATTTTCTGCTCAGAAATAAATCGAAGATCTTGCTTGAATATGATCGCATTATTTTGACGCGATCAGATCACTACTATTTACAAGATCATCCCCTTTTGCCTTTGGGAAGCTTCCATTTGGTGGAAGGAGAAGATTGTGGTGGGATCACGGATCGGCATCACGTTTTTGATTCGAGCATGCTCAAGGATGTTTTGGGAATTTGCGATTTTATGTGTGCAAGAGAGAATTTTCCGCATTTGATGTCGAAAAACTTGAATCCCGAGCGAGCACTCCTTGAATTTTTCAGATCAACGGGCATTGACCAAAAAATCAATCGCTTCAAAAGAGTCCAATTCACTGTCGCCGAAGCCCGAGACGGTACGCGTTGGAAAAAGGCAAAAAACTGCTTCTCAGAGAGTACGAGTCCTACTTTAATGTTGAAATACGAGGGCGAATATTTCAGGGCTAAGGAAAATTTGAAGGGGCTGTTTTGGTTGAAATTAAGGTTGAAGCAATTTTTCTCAAATCCGATCCATTTCCTTGCCAACAGTTCAAAGTTTAAAGCAATTTTAGGGGCGAGGTAACAGCTTTGACTTGTGCCTGGTGGGCCGAATATGAATTGGGACCTCGATCTTCGCCAACATTTGAGTTGGTTATCACAGCTGTTGAATTATTCTTCGCAACATGGCTTCGGCTCTTTTTTGTCCAAAAACTCAAAAAATGGACAACGATATTTTCCCTTCGGTTGATTGCCCCGATGGTAGGAACTGCTGCGACGCGCATCGGAAGAGTTCCCTCATTTGCTCCAAACATCGTTCTCGTCTTTTGTGCTGCGATTGTCGCAACCGCTCGCAAGAATTGTTTCAAAATCAACCGAAACTGATGATTCAAGCGATGAATACAGGTAAGTTTTAGCACTCAATAGGGAGCATTCTGGCTCCAACTGATGTGCTTTCTGACCGAACCGTCGCTGAAGTGATACAGCAATACCTTATTCGGAGCATAGTTGCATGTGCGTCCTGTTAAATCTGTGATTTGCCACAGTTTGCCTCTCTCGTTGGACACGGGCTCAGGTGAGATGGCCAACGGCGTTACCATCAGCTGAATGGCAACCGGCCGGTGATCACTCACATTGGAGTCGTATTCCGACCATCCACCAGGCATGTAAGCAGCGATGTCGAGGCACGCTACTTCGGTGCTGCTGGCATTGAAATCAGTGAAAAGTTCATCGGAGATGAGCAAGTGATCCAAGTGAGAAGGCCACCCCGGAAAAGACCAGCCTGAGCTCGGACCTTGTGCAATGGGCATGTCCGCAAAAAGAT
>CAJQKK010000082.1 GCA_905478895.1 uncultured Flavobacteriales bacterium
CAACCCGGATGGAACCTGGGAGAAGAATACCGAAGGCACCGTTTTCGTTGATTCAGATGCGAACGGCGGATGGTTGGGCAAATCGACCGAGAGTTGCCATACCGAGGATGAGCCGGGTCTTTTTGTAGGACCAAATGGCGAAGACCTCAGTGCATGGGCGAATGGAGGTGAATACACCTTCAACTTCAATAGCGCACAGAATACCGTCGTCATCGAGGGATTCGGAGCGTACATTGGTTTGCCAAATAAGACGGAAAACGGCGATAGCTATTTGCCAACGGCAACGCGAACGTACACCATCTTCAATATGGAAGAGGGAGATATCGCGGACAAAATGGATGTTGCAATCGTGAACTTGGCAGACGGGTCAGCATGGAACTTCTACCTGAAGAGCTACCACAATCCGGCCGATATTCCGCCGATTCCTGTTTCTTCTCCAATCGCTGGTTTCTCATTCGTAAAGGATGGCAGCACCGTGACTTTCACAAATACCTCCGCGAACGCCACTTCGTACGAGTGGAGCTTTGGTGACGGTGGATTCAGCACAGAAGAAAATCCGGTATACACCTACTCCGCTGATGGAGATTACACCGTCACTTTGACGGCAATGGATGATGATATGTTGAGCGATCAAACGTCACAGGTTGTGTCCATCAGCTCTGCGGTCTTTACGGCAGCCGATTTGTCCAGCGCTGAAGGAAAAACATGGAGACTCGATGGAGAGAATTCATACTACGTTGGTCCGGGTCAAGGCAGCAGCGAATGGTGGGGCGGCATTGACGCCGCTGGTGTCATTGAGCGTGCATGTCAAATGGATGATGCATTCATCTTCTTCGATGACGGTACATTCGAAATCGCAACACAGGGCCAAGTATGGGCTGAAAGCTACATGGGTGGCGCCAACGAATGCTTGGATGATGCAGCACTTGCAGCACCATTCGATGTGTTCGGTTCAGGAGTGCATGCATTCTCAGCGACAGACACTGAAATCACAGTGGACGGACTCGGAGCATGGATTGGTTTCAACAAAGCATACAACGGGGGTGAGTTGAACAACGAAGGCACGGGTACGCCGGCTTCTTCCATCACCTATGAAGTGTTCGAATACAGCAACAATGACGGAGTTGAGCGTGTGACCGTAACGGTTGACTACGGCGAATTCCCAGGTGAAGCGTATTGGACCATGCGCATGATCGCCGAATAATCATTTTTAGCAATCTTAAGGAAAGGGAATCGGTCACGGACCGGTTCCCTTTTTTGATTGCTATTCCGAGGAGAAGGCCATGAATCATGCATTGCGCGCCATTCAAGGATTGGCACCAATCCGAGATTGTGTTCGGTTCGAGCGACTGATTTCGTGCCGCCAACAGCAACTCCTTACGGTTGGGTGGCTGTCAGGATTGCACGCGCGTGCTGTATGATGTAGAACATTTCCGCGCCAATTTCCATGGACCGCTCTTGATAGATGCGTGACTCTTCTGCTGTACCATCGCTGATTTTCGGGTCTACATAGGGCAGTGAAAACCGCGCAGCTGCGCCGGAAACGATGGGGCAAGCCTCATTCGCCTCACTGCAGACGAGGATGGCCCCAAATCCATTTTGGGGATTCGACGGATGGGAATACCGCTTGCTAAACACATCGAAGGGAGGCGTTCCGGATTGAAGTTGAATGCGATAAATGGGGTTTTCCCGGTCGGTGTTTTGGCTCAGCTGAACGCCTTGGGTTCGGAGTGCTTCAGCAGCACTGGGGTACAATGCCGTGCCTTCCGTGCCACCGCTCCATGTCCGCAGATTGTCGAATTCGTATTGCCAAGCTGCTGCCTGAAGCCACACCTGACCCAAATGGCTCCGGCGGCTGTTGTGGGTGCAAATGACCGTAATGTCGATGTTTTCTGAGGAGGATTGCGATGCGATCCAATGCGCCACGCGATCCAGCGCCGCCAGTCTGTCTGCGTTCACTTCCTTGGGAACGTTCGAAGCCCGCGTTTGAAGTGCCACTAGTGTTTGATCCAAAAGTCTCATGCCTCAGGTTGTGTTCGATTGTGGTTAGTCGCTGCCTGCTGAGCGATGAGCGCAATGGGACAATCGGTCGCATGTGCGCCGGGCAGGTACCCCGTGCTGACCAAAAATTCGCGGGTGATTTCACCACCGGTGAATTTGAACGTTCGTTTGAATCGCCTTACCCATTGGTCCAGCTCGAGATTTCCTTGTTCATTGAGCCAATCTTTGAAGGATCCAAATTCCATTTGCAGTGCTTCGACTTGCTGCGCGTTGTAGATGACCGCCGCGATTTTGGCGCGGTTGCGCACGATTCCCGCATCGCCCAGCAAACGGGCCACATCTTTCGCTCCATAGGCAGCGATTCGTGGAATGCGATAGCCGTCAAAGGCCTTTTCAAAATTTGCTTGTTTATTTAGAATCGTGGTCCAAGAAAGCCCCGCTTGGTTGATTTCCAAAATCAACCGTCCAAACAATTCGTCATCAGAATGCACCGGAAAGCCGTATTGGGTATCGTGATAATTCCGGTGGACACTGTCTGCTGGTAAAGTGGCGACATGGGCACAGTAGGAGGCAGAGGACGTTTCACTCGCAGCCATATTCGTTGGATTCGATTAACATTCTTGTCCAAATGCACCGAGGAATTGAAGGAGGTCTGCTGTGGTTACGATGCCATCTTGGTTGATGTCTTCCGGACAAGCGTCCACGCAATCCCCAAACAAACAAGTGCCGTCGTCCCAGTTGGCGTCCGCATCAAAATTGGTCGCATCTGAATACATGCAGCCGCCGCCGGGTGTCTCGGGATTCAATGGACAATGTTCGGGCGGGAACAAGCATGATCCGTCTTCAAAAGCCGCATTGGGGTCGTAATTGCAGGCAGAGGTGTAAGTGCACCCTCCGTATTCAATGATCGGACATGCAAGCATGCAATCATCCATGGAGTCAAACAAGGCGTTCGAGTAATTGACGCCGCCTACCGAAGAACCACATCCGCTAATGGAAGAACAGCTGCCATTGACGATTCCAATGCCGAGTACCATGTCGCAAAACCCAAAGTCAACTCCAGCGAGGTCGGTGCACGGCTCGACTTCAACCGCGGTAGGCTCGATGGTTAATGTTGCCATTTGGTTGACCATGTTTCCGCAGCCATCGGAGGCCGTGAATGAGACCGTCACGTAGACGGTTTCTTCGCATGTGATCCATGGAATCGCATCAAAGTCATTGGACCAGGTCACGGTGTTGCATGCATCTTCAGCCGCTGCTCCCGCATAGCCATCGGCCCATTCAAACATGGCCATCTCGGCCTCCATTGGATCGCTGCAACCAATGGTCATGTCCATGGGAGGAATGGTGATGACCGGAGGCGTTGTATCGACCACCTCAATTTGTTGTTGACCTGTCGTCGTATTGCCACTCGGATCCGTGGCGGTGAAGTTGCGGATATAAGTGACTGTCCCAGCGCACGGACCCGAAATGGATGTGGTTGTTTCGGTCAATTCCACGGAGCCACTGTTGTCGCTTGCCGTGGCGGATTCAAACTCAAAATCATCACCGCATTCAACAACAAGATCGCCGGGGACGTTCAGGGAAGGAGGTATGTTGTCACCATTTGAGCAAGGGCCAGATGTCCAAGTCGTGACCCCGGCAGTGACCATGGCAAGACAGGAATTGTCGTAGGTTACATTGTTGCATCCACAGACGGGTGCATAGATGGTCGGACAAAATGCGAGGGGGTCAATCAAGCTGGGATCGATGCAACCTTCCTGTGCATGCACATTTTGTGTCCCCAGTGATGAGGCCAAAATGCAAGCAAAGACAGCTACAAAGATTCGGGTGATATTTTTCATGCTCTAGTTTTATTGATGTCTACCGCGGCATACCTGTCATTTCCAGTGGTGGGACAAGGATGTTATATTTTTCATGAATATAACACCGAGAGTCTTGATTTTTTGCACGGCTGAAGGTGAAAGTCCATATTCCTTGTTCGAAGTAGATGCAAGGATTGGAACTGGATTTCGATGATTTTCGGGGAAAATGGATGGATTCTTTGGAAAACTCGGGAGGTTCATCCGCTGCCTTGTCTGCTGGTTCCGTGCTAACTTTCGTCCATGCGAAAGAAGATTTTATTGCTGGGATCGGGTGAATTGGGAAAGGAACTGGTGATTGCATTTCAGCGGCTGGGCCAATATGTCATCGCTGTTGATTCCTATGCGAATGCTCCTGCGATGCAGGTTGCGCAGCATTGTGAAGTGATCAACATGTTAGACGGAGATGCCTTGGATGCGATTGTGGCCAAGCATCAACCCGATGTGGTGGTGCCTGAAGTTGAATCCATTCGCACGGAGCGATTCTACGATTATGAATCCCAGGGCATTCAAGTGGTACCCTCGGCGCGTGCCGCAAACTTCACAATGAACCGACGTGCCATTCGGGATCTTGCTGCAAAAGAATTGGGGTTAGAGACCGCTCCCTACCGCTATGCGACCTCTTTCGAAACTCTGAAGTCGGGCACGGAAGCCGTGGGCATGCCATGCGTCGTAAAACCCTTGATGTCAAGTTCTGGCAAAGGCCAATCCGTCATACGCACAGAAGCAGACATTGAAAAGGCCTGGCAGTATGCCCTTGAGGGTTCGCGCGGGGATTTGGCGGAAGTCATTGTAGAGTCTTTCATTGATTTCGATTATGAAATCACCTTGCTCACCTTGACACAAGACAATGGAGAAACGTTGTTTTGCCCCCCGATCGGTCACCGGCAAGAACGGGGTGATTACCAAGAAAGTTGGCAGCCTGCGGGGATGGAATCGTCCGAATTGGCGCAGGCCCAAGAAATGGCGGCCGCTGTGACTGCATCGCTCGGAGGTAATGGCATTTGGGGCGTTGAGTTTTTCATCAAGCGGGCCACCGCGGATGGATCTGCGACGGTTTACTTTTCAGAACTTTCTCCGCGTCCACACGATACGGGCATGGTGACCCTGGGCCATACCCAGAATTTTTCAGAATTTGAACTGCACGCCCGAGCGATTTTGGGACTGCCCGTTCATGCCATTGAGCACCTTCGCAATGGAGCGAGTGCAGTGATTCTTGCACCACCAGAAGTGACATCCATGGGAATTGGAAAAGCGGTGCCCCAATTTTCAGGGCTTGAGGAAGCGGCATCGGTTGCGGGCACAGACATTCGGCTTTTTGGTAAACCAACGATTCGGCCATACCGCCGCATGGCCGTCGCTTTATCCTTTGATGCAAAGGAGAGTGACGTCATGGAATTGGTTGCAAAAGCGAAGGAAGTCGCTGCTTTGATTCAAGTGGATGCCCCAGAAATTGAAGGTCTCAAAGGGTGAAGTCATTGAAGTCTTCATCGGGCGATTTGTTGATCATTTCATCGTCAAAATCATCGTGGTCGGACGCGGCAGTATTTTCTGATCCATACAGCATGAGTACGAAGATGTCTCGAATGATGGAGAAACCAGATAGGAGTAACAAGATCCCAATGACCGGAGCGAAAAAAGATATGGTGAAAAGAGAGAACCAAGGAAGGACGCCCCAAATGCTATTGGATTCGTTGAGGTTAGCTCCCGTCGTGGCCTCGATCAAAGCCATCATTACCACACCAAGAAGCAACGGGCTCAGCGCGCACAGTCCTAAAACAAGCAATGCGATGACCACGGCGCGCAATCGGCCGGGTCGTTGGATCAACCAAGTGTTCATGTTGGTGGACAATTTACAACGAACCCAGGTGAGAAATTTGCTGCTTTTGGAGGCAAACATTCAGCATCCGAATCTGTTAAAAACCACAGAAGGGTTAGGATGAACGATTTCAAAAATTCACAGAGCGGAGCAGATTTGTTTCAAGAGGCTGAAGCCTTCCTTTCGTGCATGGCGGACGACAAAAAGGCCTGCCTGATTTTGAATCGCGGTGGTGGCATGCAGGGCCGTCTGGAGGAGATTGCCCGTGATATTCAAGCGACCGGGACGTACGAGCACACTTTTGGAGAGTTGCAATTTGGCGCTCGTTTGGCTTGGCGTAACAGCAATCGATGCATTGGCCGTCACCTCTGGCGTTCCTTGGAGGTGCGCGATTTTCGAAACGCACAACCGGCCGAGCTTACTGAAAACTTTGTGGGGGATGCGCTGAAGGCTCATTTGAAAGATGCGTTCAATGGCGGTCGCATCAAGAGCATTATCAGTGTTTTTGCGCCGCGCCGTGCCGATGGTTCAGACCCTGTGCGCATCGCCAATCATCAGCTTACACGGTACGCTGGATTTCGTTCTGCCGATGGAGCGATTCTTGGTGATCCGCATTCTGTGCGATTGACCGATCAATGCCTGGATCAAGGATGGAATCCCACGAATCGAACGCGTTTCACCCCGCTGCCTTGGCAATTCATCCTGGAAGGTCAGCGCACGTCCATCCAGGAGGTCTTTGCGAAAGAGCCCGGATTGTTTCAGGAAGTAAAATTGACACACCCTGAAGTTCCGGGGTTTGCTGCGTTGAAATTGAAATGGTACGCGGTACCATTGTTGGCGGATATGGCCATG
>CAJQKK010000083.1 GCA_905478895.1 uncultured Flavobacteriales bacterium
TTCAAGGAGAAACCGTAGGAACCACAACCGATTTCGATGGCAATTATGAGCTTAGCTCCGTTGCGCCGGGACTGCGAAACATACAGGTGAGTTTTTTAGGGTACGAAACGAAAACGGTATTTGAGATTGAAGTGACTCCGGCGCGGCCGGCGATCGTGAACGTGATGCTCAAGCCATCCACCATTGAGATTGAAGAGGCTGAAGTTGTGGGAGCTCGACGCCCAAATGCGGCTGAAGCACCGCTCAGCGTGCGCTCCCTTGGAACCAATGAAATCAAACGAAATCCCGGAGGCGGGCGGGACATCAGCCGAGCCATTCGCACCTTGCCCGGCGTAGCGGCGATCCCAAGTTTTAGGAATGACATCGTCATCCGAGGAGGCGCTCCCAATGAGAACCGTTTTTACATCGACGGGATTGAAATTCCGAACATCAATCACTTCGCGACCCAAGGAGCGAGCGGTGGTCCGGTGGGCATGATCAATGTGGACCTCGTGGAGAACATTGATTTTTATGCCGGAGCTTTTCCTGCTGCCCGCGGAAACGCATTGAGTTCTGTCATGGAATTCAGTTTCAAGGAGGCTCGAACCGACGAATGGACCGCCAATATGGTGGTTGGAACGAGTGATCTTGGATTGACATTGGAGGGGCCGACCGGTGAGAACAGTTCCTTGATTTTCAGCATGCGCAGGAGCTACCTCCAATTCTTGTTTGAAGCCATAGGGTTGCCTTTCCTCCCGATCTACAACGATTATCAATTCAAATGGACGGCGCGCCCCAACGATCAAAATTCCATCACGGTCATCGGCCTCGGAGCCCTCGATAATTTTGAGTTAAACCTCGCAATCGCGGAAGACACTTCCTCGGCAAATTACCTCGATCAACTGGCCATTTTGGGCGCTTTGGATGTGCAAGAACAATGGAATTACACACAAGGCGTGCGGTGGGATCGTTACCAGGACAACGGCAAGTGGAGTTTTATTTTGAGTCGAAATATGCTCAACAACCGGGCGTACAAACATTACGATAACGACGAAAACCAGGCGTTGCTGCGTGACTACCTGTCGCAAGAGATTGAAAATAAATTCCGTGCGGAACGCAAATGGTTCGGAAATAACTCTTGGGAGGCTACGTACGGCGCGGCCTATGAATACGTCAAATACAACAACCGAACAGACGAATCACGCTTCGATCCGATGACAGGGGGGCTAGTGGACATTAATTACGCAACCGATTTCAAAGCACACAAATACGGGGTGTTTGCAACGGCAAGTCGCCGGCTTTTGGAGGAGCGATTGTCGGTCGCAGCCGGATTTCGAATGGATGGCTCGACATTAGGGGAAGGATTGAAAAATCCTTTGAAACAGTTTTCCCCTCGCGCATCGGCTTCCTATGCGTTTGCTCCGGGCTGGACATGGAATGCCAACGTCGGGCGGTATTTTCAACTGCCGGCATATACCATCTTGGGCTTCGAGGAGTCAGGTGAACGTGTCAATGCGGGCGAATCCTCTCGCTATCTGCAAAACACGCATTACGTGACGGGCCTGCGTTGGGAAGGGGGCGAACGAAATTTCGTGGCCTCATTGGAGGGTTTTTTGAAGAATTACGACGGTGCGCCGATCAGCCAAACACTGGGTGTTCCTCTGGCCAACCTCGGAGCGGACTTTGGGGTGGTGGGCAACGAGTCGGTTCTTTTCACCGGCGTCGGACGTTCCTATGGTAGCGAGTTGTTGGTCCAACAGCGATTGTACAATGGGTTTTATGGCTTGATGGCTTACACCTTCGTTCGTAGTGAGTTCGCTGATTCGACGGGCAATTTCACTCCCAGTAGTTGGGACAACCAGCACATTTTGAGCCTGACAGGAGGTAAGAAATTCGAAGGCGGATGGGAGGTTGGCGCTCGATTGCTTTTCAGTGGTGGATTGCCATACACACCGGTGGATTTGAATTCGTTGAGTATGGCTTCTTGGGACAACTACGGCCGTCCGTTGTTGGATTATTCCCAGCTCAACACGGAGCGCAACGGTGCCTTCCATCAATTGGACATTCGCGTTGATAAGAAATGGTTTTTCGAAAATTGGTCGCTCGACGTATTCATTGAAATTCAAAATGCAACCGGCGCAGCTGTGCCTCAGCCAACATTTGTGGACGTGGTGCGCAATCCGCTCACGGGTGCTCCGATTCCTTCAGCCAGCAACCCGGGGTTTTATGACCAACGGGAGTTGGATCCGAGCACAGGTGCGGTGCTGCCAGCCCTTGGCCTGATCATTGAACTGTAATGACCCGTTCGTTGCTTCCGAATTATCTTTGGATTCATGCGTGTCGATAAATTCCTCTGGTGCATTCGGGTATTCAAGACCCGTTCCATTGCCTCCGCTCAATGCCGTGAGGGAAAGGTGACAGTGGATGGAAAAGCGGTCAAGCCCGCTCAGGAATTGAAGATCAACGATAACATTCGAGTGCGCAAAGGAGCCGTTTACTTTGAATGGCAGGTTTTGGACATGCCCAAGAGCAGAATGAGTGCGTCCTTGGTCGCGGAGTTTGCTCGCGACATAACGCCTGAGGCAGAAAAACAAAAATTGGAAGAAATTCGGGCTGCTCAGCGTGATTTGTTGCGTCCAACGGGCCGCCCTACCAAACGGGATCGGCGCGATTGGGAAAAATGGTTTACATGAAAAAGCAATTTTCAGTTTCTTTTATTGCAGCGGAGGAAACACGCTCCGTTCGTTTTCGGGTGCTTTGGCCTCACAAGCCCAGCGCAGAAGAATGTGTCATTGATGCCGATCACAGCGATGGAGCCTATCACATTGGAGCGTTCGATGAAAACAAACAACTGGTTGGAGTTTGTTCGTTGTTCAACCAGCGCAGTGATCGTCATCCCGGGGCACTGCCTGATACCGATTCCGTCTACCGCTTGCGCGTGATGGGCACAACGCCAGAAGTAAGAGGCAAAGGAGCGGGTGCAGCTATCATTGAGTTTGCGTGCGCCTGGTGCCAAGAACAGGATGTAAAATGGTTGTGGTGCGACGCACGCGAAGTGGCCTTTGGTTTTTATGAAAGGATGGGATTTGAATGCCTTTCCGAGATGTATCAAGTTCCGCAAGTTGGCCCCCATCAAATGATGGCCAGGAAGTTCTAAATTTGCCATTTTTCGATTCGAAACCATGCCGGAGATTTCTCATAAAGGGCAAACAATGCCCGACAGTCCCATTCGGAAACTGGCTCCTTTTGCCAACGGAGCGAAAGACCGGGGAACCCATGTCATTCATCTGAACATCGGCCAGCCGGACATTGCAACTCCACCTCAAGCGTTGCAAGCCATTCGTGGCATGAAGCGTGAGGTGCTGGAATACAGTCCGAGTGAAGGCTTTGCATCGTATCGTGATGGACTGTCTCGTTACTATGCCACGGTCGGAGTTGAGGTCACTCCGGAAGAAATCATGGTCACAACCGGTGGCTCTGAAGCGTTGGTTTTTGCTTTTATGAGCTGTTTGAATCCGGGTGATCAGGTGATTATCCCCGAGCCGTTTTATGCCAATTACAACGGTTTTGCCGCTTGGGCGGGCATTGAAATCGTGCCGGTCACTGCCTCCATAGAAAACGGTTTTGCACTGCCACCAATGGCGGCCTTCGAAGCGGCTATTACCGATCGAACCAAGGCCATCTTGATTTGCAATCCAGGAAATCCTACGGGCACCAAGTATGCCGATGAGTCGCTGCATGCGGTCGCGGATTTGGTCAAAAAGCACGATTTGTTTTTGTTTGCGGATGAGGTGTATCGGGAGTTTACGTACGATGGTAACATTTCGCCAAGTGTTCTGAGCTTGGAAGGTTTGGAAGAATACGCCATCGTTATCGACAGTGTCTCCAAGCGCTACAGCATGTGCGGAGCGCGCGTAGGTGCCATGGTCACCAAAAACGAAGAAGTCCGCCGAGCTGCGATGCGTTTTGCGATGGCGCGGCTCAGTCCGCCGACATTGGCACAGGTGGCTGCTGAAGCGGCATTGGGCACCGATGCGTCATACTTTGACGCGGTACGCTCTGAATACAAAATGCGACGCGACGCCCTTGTTCAAGGATTGAATGGTATTGAAAATGTGGTTTGTCCTGTTCCGGGAGGTGCTTTTTATGCTGTAGCAAAATTGCCCATTGATGATGCGGATGCTTTCTGCCGATGGATTTTGGAATCATTTGAATTCGAAGGAGCCACGGTGATGGTGGCGCCCAATTCGGGGTTTTATGCCACACCGGGATTGGGGAAGCAAGAGGTACGTATGGCATATGTGTTGCATTTGGATGAAATCGAGAAGGCCGTGCAATGCATTGAGGCCGCCCTACGGGTATATCCGGGAAGGGTCGTTCACTAAAGTTTGCAGTGTGTGTTGATTTGTTTGCCTTTGTCTTTGAAGAATTCAATGGCTTTGTAACTTCATGCCCTCATTTCAGTATCCCACGACGCCATGAAAACCGCACTCACCTGTTTCGCTTTTTCGCTTTTGTTTTTTGCCTCCGATGCAGTCGCCCAAGAAGCTGACACAACGTGGGTTCAAACCTACACATGGGAGGCTCAGAACAACCCCGAAACAGCCTACGACAGTCCGGGTCGACGTTGGTTTGACTTTCCAGCGAGCGACAATGATTCATCGTATCAGAAAATATTGATGTATTACAACCTCAAGTGCTTTGAGGATGGAACGGCAGGAAATCTAGGATATGCCTGCGGAGAGTGGGACTATCTCTCTTACAGTTACCTTTTTGACCACACAGGCGAACTCGATAGCAATTTGCTGACCCACCCGCACTGGCTCATTGATGACCTGGTTTTTGAATCTGACACCATGATTTTGGAGCCGGATGGGGGTGCGCCAATGGATACGGTGCGCTGGACGTATCCCGAGTTTTCCATTGAAGCAGAAGGGGCTGAATCACAAGTGACCGATTCCGAAGGCGCTTCGGATTGGAGCGAACTGGATTGGCTTTCGAGTGGGGAGCCTGGCGGGAAAATGCAGTGGCTCTGGACAGCGGATGAACTCGCAGCGTGGGGTTGGGAAAACTTGGTGGTGGCTGGACTGGAGTTCCCAGCGTTGAGCGAGTTGCAAGTGCGCGATGCGGCTCAATGGAGCGCGCATTGGGTGGAAGTCGATACATTGAATGGTTTCCTGTTCGGAACACCCGCAGCTTCCTCAAAAGTGTTTGACGCCGTTCATCCCGGAAGATTCATTTGGGACGCGCCATTGACTTGGGACGGTGCAAGTCATTTGGCCATCACGTGTGAGTGGTCGGGTGAAACGGCATCGGCCGATTGGAGTGCCATTGAAGGGACGAACGCTCCACAAAAAACATGGCAAGCGGGGACGGCTGGTACGTATGTTTCGTTTGACGGTAACGATCGCTTAGAAGTAGCCATGGATTGGATAGACTCCATCCAAAACGAAGTGACGATTGAATTTTGGCAACGGGGCAATGCCGAGTTTCAACCTGAAAACAACAGCATTTGTGAGGGGATGAATGCCGCGAATCAACGGGAGATTAACATCCACCTGCCTTGGTCCAATGGACGGGTGTATTGGGATGCCGGTTATGATGGCGGCTACGACCGCATCGATCAAGCTGCCAATGCGGAAGATTATGAAGACCGCTGGAATCACTGGGCGTTTGCGAAAGACGCCGTGGCGGGGACCATGGCCATTTACCTGAATGGTGCATTGTGGCATACGGGTGCAAATAAGGACAATGCCTTTGGAGAAATGGTTCGATTTTACATTGGGTGCAACGCAAATGGAGGAAACGACTACCGAGGCGATGTGGATGAATTCCGCGTATGGTCGGAGGCATTGACGGCAGAAACGATTGCAGCTTATTACGCTGGCCCCGTGGATGAGTCACATCCTGCGTGGAATAGCCTCGAAATGGACCTGACCATGGAGTACAATCCTGAATTGAGTGCATTGGGGGATGGCGAAGAATTGATTTTGCACGGTAACGCTGCGGTGAGCACGCACGTGCCCTCGGAAGCATTTTACAACCCGGGAGCCATGCCGAATGACCAGCGACCCGCGCTCACGTGGTGGTACGGAGAGGTGGAGAATTCCGGTGCAGTGACGGTGGACCATGCCGAACGCCTCCCAGCCACTAGCATCGTGGAGTGGGCAGTTGCCGGAAATGGAGTGGAAGCCATTTCAGTCGATTACGGCTGGTCCGCGGATCAAATGAAAACCACCAAAACCCCGGACGGTTCGTTGCTTGCATCTTATCCCATTGAGGGCGAGGCGGTGGTTTATATGAATGACACCTTGGAGTTTTATTCCCCTGCCTTTGAAGTCATTGATCGTTATGAGTTGGCTCGATTCATTACGCCTTATGGAATCGGGCTCACCTTGGATGACGACGGTTGGACTTGGATTTTTGACGTATCGGATTTTGCTCACCTTTTGCGGGATAGTGTGGAATTGCAAGCAGGCAATTGGCAGGAGTTACTGGACATGAAATTTGCATTCATCGAAGGCACACCTCCACGCGATGTGAAGCGCATGGATGCTTTTTGGAAAGGACAGCAAGGATTGGCCACGTTTGACGAAAACATCACAGACCACTTGTTCGTGCCGGAAGAAGGTGAGGAGATGTTCAAGTTGAGAACCCGCGCCAGCGGCCACGGATTCGGTTCAGGGAATAACTGCGCTGAATTTTGTTACAACACCCACTCCGTAGAGGTTGATGGTATGCTCCAGTGGAGCTGGGAGGTCATGCGCGAGTGCGCAGACAACCCGCTTTATCCACAAGGCGGAACATGGATTTATGATCGGGCGGCTTGGTGCCCTGGCGCACCCGTTGATACGAAAGAGTTTGAGTTAACCCCAGTGGTGACGGGACAAAATGAATTTGCAGTCGATTATGACATCACCTACGACCCCGATGGCAACTACCGTTTTGAAGGGCAAATTGTGGCCTATGGTCCGCCCAACATGGAGCATGATGTTGAGGTTTCTCAGATTTTGGCGCCATCCGATGAGAAGGTAGAGTCCCGCCTCAATCCTGTTTGCAAATCGCCGAAGGTGATCATTCGGAACAATGGCTCGGAGGTGCTGACATCGTGCACCATTGCCTTCGGTGTTCAGGGAGGCGAGACCCAAACCTACGCCTGGGAAGGTGCGTTGGCCTTCTTGGAAACAGAAGAAGTGGTATTGGCCTATGATGATCCCATTTTGTGGGAAGGGGACGATGAAGAATGGTTGGTATTTGAGGTGCAAGTCAATAATCCCAATGGCCAAGTAGATGAGGAGCCACGCAACGACGCTGCATCGAGTCGATTCCACCGTGTGCCCACTTGGTCGTATCCCGATTTGGATGACAACCGCGTGATCATTTGGACAAAGACGAATGCTGTGCCCTACGAAACCTCCATTGAAATTACCGATGCAGAGGGCAACATGGTGTGGGAGCGAAGCTACAGCGAACCGAATTTCACCCACCGCGATACCATTGGTCTCAATCAAGGGTGTTATCGCGTGACCATCTATGATTCCGGAGATGACGGTCAAAGTTTTTGGGCCAATTCGGATGGCAGCGGATACACCCGATTGAAAAAAGTCAGTGGGGGCAACTTTATCAACTTTGAGCCTGATTTCGGAAAATTCATTTCACAAGCCTTCTTCTTTCAAACGAATGTGGTTTCCGTGGATGAAAATCGAATGGCAGATTTGCAGAGCATCGTCGCGTTCCCAAATCCATCGGACGGTGAAGTAAGGTTGAGGTTGAGCGGGTTTGCCGATGGCCAGCGCCTCAAGTGGTCATGTTACAACCTCATGGGGCAAGAAGTCACATCCGGAACATTTCGCCATGTTCAAAGTCAATTGAATGTGTTGAATCTCGCTGCCCTCCGGAAAGGGGCATACGCTGTGACGGTAATGGACGAACAGGGCAAGCGTTGGACGGAATGGATTCAGATTAGGTAATCTTTGGGGGGAAACCTCCTCTTCACGTGAGGGTGGTGAGAAAAATAGGGGGTGTGTTCATAATATTTTGGTTTTTTCTGAGTTGACCCC
>CAJQKK010000084.1 GCA_905478895.1 uncultured Flavobacteriales bacterium
GTGTACTTTCACTTTTGCAAAGATAGGTTGGTAAACTAGCTCATTCGCTTGTACTTTTGCACCGAAATTAATTAGCTCATTCACCTAATTGCTCATGTCCCAAAAAGGAACCATTTCCCAAATCATCGGCCCTGTTGTCGACGTTAGTTTTCCAGCCGGCGCTCCCCTCCCAAAAATTCTTGATGCGTTGCGCATTGAACGGGAAGGAGGAGATTTGATCCTCGAAACCCAAAAACACATCGGAGAGGACACGGTTCGTGCCATTTCAATGGATTCGACCGAGGGTTTGTCTCGGGGCATGGTTGTCTCTTCTGACGGAAAAGGCATTACGATGCCAACAGGCGATCAGATCAAAGGCCGACTTTTTAATGTTGTTGGAGAAGCGATTGACGGCATTGGTGGCATCACCGATTCCGATGGAGGCCGCGAGATCCACCAGGATGCTCCGCGATTCGAAGATCTCTCCACAGCGACAGAGGTGCTCTTCACAGGAATTAAGGTCATCGATTTGATTGAGCCTTATGCCAAAGGAGGAAAGATTGGATTGTTCGGAGGTGCCGGTGTGGGTAAGACGGTTTTGATCATGGAATTGATCAACAACATCGCCAAAGGATACGAAGGCATCTCAGTATTTGCAGGAGTTGGGGAACGAACACGTGAAGGAAACGACTTGCTTCGTGAGATGATCGAGTCGGGCGTAATCAAATACGGGAAAGCGTTTGAAGAAAGCATGGAAGCTGGAGGTTGGGACCTTTCTAAGGTGGATACCAAAGAGTTAGCCAGTTCACAGGCAACCCTCGTTTTTGGTCAGATGAACGAACCTCCCGGAGCACGTGCACGGGTCGCGCTGTCGGGATTGACGGTTGCGGAATACTTCCGCGATGGAGATGAGGAGTCAGGAGGACGTGACATTTTGTTTTTCATTGACAACATATTCCGATTTACCCAAGCGGGTTCTGAGGTATCTGCCCTGCTCGGTCGTATGCCATCTGCGGTAGGTTATCAACCAACATTGGCCACTGAAATGGGGGCGATGCAGGAACGAATTACTTCCACGAAGCGTGGATCAATTACGTCTGTGCAGGCGGTATATGTACCTGCGGATGACTTGACTGACCCGGCACCGGCAACAACATTTGCTCACTTGGACGCAACAACGGTATTGTCGCGAAAGATTGCCTCCTTGGGAATTTACCCGGCGGTGGATCCGTTGGATTCCACGTCGCGAATTTTGACGCCCGATATCGTTGGAGAAGAGCACTACAATTGTGCGCAAGATGTGAAGGAGACATTGCAGCGCTATAAGGAACTTCAGGACATCATTGCGATTTTGGGAATGGATGAATTATCGGAAGAAGACAAGCAAACGGTTTACCGGGCCCGTCGAATCAGCCGATTCTTATCCCAGCCTTTCCACGTAGCGGAGCAGTTTACGGGAATCCAAGGTTCTTTGGTCTCAATTGAAGACACCATCAAGGGATTCAAGCGAATCTTAAGCGGTGAGTTGGATCACTTGCCAGAAGCGGCATTCAACTTGAAAGGAACCATTGAAGAAGTCATCGAGGCGGGAGAGAAAATGATGGCTGAGGCCTGATTCGATAATCATGACAGTTCACATTCTTACCCCCGACGAGACATTGTTTAGCGGAGACGCTGTGTATGTGGGACTTCCTGGATCGGATGGCAGTATGGGCATCATGGATAGGCATGCTGCATTGATTACAACGTTGCAATCGGGTGAAGTGCTTGTGCGAACCGGGAACGGAGAGGAGACGTTCGCTGTCAAAGGTGGAACCGTGGAAGTCTTGGACAACGTCGTAACGGTGCTTGCCGCTTGACGAAATATGACTGAATTGTTGAAAAAGCCTGGCCACTCGCCGGGCTTTTTCATTCATGGTGGTAAGGTTCTCCTTTCAAAATGGTATGCGCCCGGTAGATCTGTTCAATGGCGAACGGACGAATCATTTGATGGGAGAAGGTCATTGGACTCAGGCTCCAAAACTCATGGGCTTTGGCGCGAATGCTTTCGTCAAATCCGTAAGGCCCACCGATGACCCACATGGCATGCTTGAGGCCTCGATTTTGAAGCTTTCTCAGCTGTTCAGCACATTGCAGCGACGACCGACTTTTGCCACGTTCGTCCAATAAGATCAAGTGGTCCACGCCTGGGAGTAGTTTTTCCAACAACAAAGCCTCGGCCTTCATCACTTGAAGCGGGTCTGCTTTCGACTGCTTCAATTTGATATCGGGTGTTTCCACGAAGCGGAATTTACCATAATGCTTAAGCCGCTTTTCGTACACCGCGACGCCTTCAGCGATCCATTTTGATTGGGTCTTCCCCAAAGCGACCAAGGTCATTTGCATGATGCAAAGTTAGTTGATGAGTTTGTTTGACGGTGCACGAAGGAAGACCGCACACCTTTATCTTCGCACCATGCTAACGCCAGAGATGCTTCGATTGATTGACTGGTCCCTGCAAGAGGATCTGGGAGAGTGTGATCACACATCGGCCTCATCCTTGCCTGCTGGATTGCAGCGAGAGGGCTGGATTTTGGCCAAGGAGGATGGCGTGGTTGCAGGCTTAGCTGTAGCCTGGGAGGTTTTCCAACGGGTGGATCCCGAGCTTACGTTAGAGATGCTCTGTGAAGATGGAGATCGCGTGGCCCATGGCCAAGCGGTTTTCCGAGTGTCGGGGGATGCGAGGCGGCTTCTAGAAGGCGAACGCCTGGCGCTGAATTTCATCCAACGTATGAGCGGAATTGCCTCCCGGACGGCAGAGGTAATGGCTTCGTTCGAAGGCACGCACTGCCGCGTTTTGGACACTCGAAAGACAACGCCCGGCCTGCGCGCCTTCGAAAAATGGGCGGTCCGTCTTGGCGGTGGAACCAATCATCGAATGGGCTTGTACGATATGATCCTGATCAAGGACAACCATGTTGATTATGCGGGGTCAGTGGAGGTCGCTTTGCAGCGTGTTTCGGAATACCTCGGCGAATTGGGAAAAGATTTGCCTGTGGAAATCGAGGTGCGTGACTCGGCAGAAGCAGCAGAAGCCATGCGCATGCAGGCGCTCTTGCAGAAGCCTTCGGGTGCGGCATTGATTGACCGTTTGCTCTTGGATAACCACACGCCGGAGGAGGTGAAACAGCAGGTGATTCAATGGGGTGGAACCATTGACTTGGAAGCTTCAGGCGGAATAACACCCTCGAACGCGCCGGACTATGCTCGTACGGGAGTGGATTATGTTTCGATGGGATGGTTGACGCACAGCGTAAAAGGCATGGACTTTAGCCTCAAA
>CAJQKK010000085.1 GCA_905478895.1 uncultured Flavobacteriales bacterium
AGACTTCAGTGTCACCACCCAGTAAACTGCGCCAAGTGTTTGTACCGGCCGCCGAAGCCGACCAGAAAAAACCAAAAAACGGGAGACCGCATCGCTGCAATCTCCCGTTTGGTACCCGGAGCGGGACAGTTCTCGAACTCTTTGTTCGCTAACCTCGATGAATTCAGGGCCTTGAAGGAATCCCTCCAAATAGAGGGAATCTTCGATGAAACGTGGGAAACGCTTGTGATACCTCGTCGAGGCGCTTCTTCATCCCTCCCATACCGTCCTTAAACCACAATAGTTAGAAGTAGAATGGCGAATACAACAGGGAAGAAATTCGGGGGAAGGGAGAAAGGAACTCCCAACAAACTGACGAAGGAATTGCGGTCGGCTCTCAAGAATGTTCTGTACGATGAGATTGAACAGATACCTCATCGATTGGATGAGTTGGAGGCCAAGGATCGATTGGAGTTACTGGTCAAGTTGATGCCGTATGTCTTTCCGAAGGTGAACTCAATTGCTTCTGCATCCGACGAACCATTTTTCTAAATGTCAGAAGTGATTAGATGAAAGAATCTATTTCATCGCGAAACACTTCCTCCCGGTGGTAGCGCATAAATTCCTCTCTAGAGGTCATGTCATGAAGTAAGCTAGGTCGGGCTTGGGGATTCACATCGAGCTGAGACCATGTTCGAGTACTCAAATGAGTAGAACAAATTAATCGGCCTTCGGCATCGAAAGTGAAAAACCCCCTGTCGAACAAACGGTGGAATGTTGGCGTGAGGGATAATCCATTATTGGGGTTTTGAGCGAAGTGGGTGCCTTGGCTATCATCGTCCAAAATATCAGCCAAGATTTTATCATCGTCAAATTTAGCATAGGGCTTGATATGTGCAGCGTCGAGTAATCGATCATCAATAATCTTGGTGAAAACGCATTGGGGACATTGATTCAATACCCCCTCCTTGAATTTTGGCTGGCCTAGTCGAGAATTGGTTTTGTTTTGTGGAGATGAAGCAGAATCCTCAGACTTTTGCCCAGGTGATTGTACTATTTCGTTGGTTCGCTCAAGTTCAAAATAGCTCCAGTGCACTCGAAAGTAAAATGAGGGTTTCTCTTCTTTGAAATCGAGAGACTCAAGTTTCAAAATGGTCAAGTAGCAAACCTTCGGAAGGAGTATTTTTCGAAAGAGCTTCCATTCATCTCCATCCGAACGGACATAGCCTCTGCTCTGTTTCTGACTCCAACTGTCACTAGCGTCGTATAGGGAAAACCAAAGAGGATGATCAGAAAGCTCATTTACCTCCTCAACCATTGAGAAGTAATGCTCATTTATGTTCTCTCGATAAGCCTGACTATGGCCTAAAAATTCGTCGCGCGATGCCGACAAGTACTTTTTGAAGTTCGCTTTGGAGAAAAAGCACCTGTTTGAAATAACGGCATCTGCAGCATTCGCGGAGTCATAAGTTTTCCTATTCGATTTGAGAGGGTCGCGGTGCGGCTTACCCCAAGTTTCGTATTCAAAAAAAGCTGATATATCGGCGCCCTTTGAATAGGCACCAACATGCTTTTTTGACTCCCCATTCCCTGTATGTTCGAGCAGCTTATTTTGGCGATGAATGAATGAATCTTCAATCTTGAAATTTCTAAGAGCCCCTTTTATCTTGAACCTGCGTTTTCCAACCGCAATTTCCTGACCATCCTCCTGCTGTTCGAATTGATTGATTGCCTGAGTCATTTGGAATACTTAGTGATGTCTATTGACTTCAGAAGTGCGATAAGTACGTCAACAACAATGCTGTTCCCAGCTTGCCGATAGAGCTGTGTGTCACTAACCACTTTCTTGAAATCATCACCAAACCCCATCAATCTCAAGCACTCTTGTGGGGTTAGTTTTCGGATTCGCCCCTTGTGAGTGACGTAGTTGTCGACCCCTGCTCGATGCATTTTGTGCATGCTTTGAAGCAAAGGTCGCGCAACTTCAAGATCCGTTTTTGTGCTCGTCTTGAAATTCTTAGTCCCTCCTGCGAGTACGTATTTTTCGATCTTGGAAGATAGATAGTACTTCTCTTCCACTTCACTCACCTCGAAAATAAAATCTCCTTCTTCAGATGGATGGACATTTTCAAAAACGAAATCGCCGTGCCAATTAAATTGCTGATTTGCCTTTTGGCAAAGAGCGACGTCCCCATTTACTTGAGTATACCTCTTCTTTCGATTCTTGGTACGGGTAACAAATTTTATTCCCTTCTCTTTGAGGTAATATTTTGAATCCGTGTAGTCAAGAAGGAAGTCTTGCATTTTGCTCTGCAGCTCAATTTTATCGGGGAAATTGAACTCTAGATTGGGCTTCAAGAATCCGACCACAAAAATCCTCTCTCTATGTTGAGGAATCCCAAAGTCCTTTGCGTTGAGAATTTGGTGATGAATATCATACCCAATCGACTTAAGCGTCTCTTTCATAATTTGGAACGTCCTACCCTTATCGTGGTTAGTCAGTCCCTTGACATTCTCGTAAATGAATACTCGAGGTTTACACTCATCAACACATCGAGCGAAATCGTAGAATAGGGTGCCTCTTGTGTCTTCGAGTCCTTTTCTCTTGCCCACCATCGAAAAAGACTGGCAAGGGCTCCCTCCTAGCAACAAGTCAACCTGCCCACGGAGTGGTTTGCAATTAAGATTTGATACATCCTCGTGCCACTTGTTTTCTTCAAGGTGATAATTGGCCATGTAAGATGCTTTACAGAATTTGTCAATGTCGCACGCCGCCAACACATCGACTTTCAGATTACACCTTTGAAGAGCGTACTCTACAGCTCCTATGCCTGAAAACAGACTAACAAGCTTGATCGTGGCATTTGGATTTTCGAATGACTTTTGTCGCCAATCCGCTGCTCCAAGGTTGGAAGACAGGCGCTTGCAAGCAGATTCCACATCGGCCAAAGAAATATCTACGGGAGCTTTATCCATAAGCCCCTGGACGAGAGAATCAATCACCAACTCACGCGGGTTCAAATCCAACCTAGCCGCAATACGGCCGACTTGGTCATGAGTTAGAGTCTTCTCTCCTCGCTCAAATTTTGACAGTGAGGAATAATCTACATCAACCTCACCCGCTAACTCCTTTAGAGTCAGTCCTTTACTCTTCCGTTCTGTTCTCACGTCTTCAATCATTGGACAAATATAGTCCAATTTGGAAATCGAGATACTCGCGTCTGAATCACTTATAAACAAGGTAAAATCGTGGTGTCCGTGCCAATCATTAGATATTTCACCCTAAAACATTACATTTGTGTAATGGAAAGAAGAAACTTCCTCATATCCTCAGATCAGCAATTCATGGGAGTAGCAGAGTACGCAGCTCAGCCGAACCCGTTTAGCAGAAAGCTGAATAGCCGAATCCATCGATTGGCGAAAAACACTATTAGCCCGCGTGTTTTGAATCACTGGATTGCTAGTGGCCTAATCCAAGACAATCGAGCTTCACTTGGCTCACATCACAGGTTTAGCCTATCCGACTTCGTTTGGATTCGGATATTGCTCAGCCTCCGCTCATTTGGATGCTCTCTCAAAACATTGCGATTAGTTAAGGAGTCTCTCGAACTCGGTAAGCGGCCGTTGTGCGAAAGGCCAGTACTTGAATTTCATATCGCTCTATCACTCAGAGGCACTTCACCGAGCTTACTTATTGTTTTCTCCAATGGCGAGGCACTGATTGGAACGAAAGAAGAAATCGATATTGCAACGCAGACAGGAAGCGTTAAAGACGACTACATCGCCATTGATATTGGGAGACTTTCCAAAACTCAATTAGATTTAAGTGGCTCACTATACAATGACCTCGAACAAGTTTTTGAAGCGCTGCAGGACAATCTCGAAAGAGCAATTTCAAGCGCCTTAAATAATCCGAAAATCAAAAAAGTCACCATCGAGTCGCGAGAGGCTAAGTATGTCCTTAAAGCTACTCACTTGATGGAGAATCGAAACGCTGCGTTGGCGGCGAAACAACTTCACGACTTCTGCACCCTAGAAGAAACCGTGCACAAAGGAAGATCCAAGTTCAACCTCACCACCTCAAAACACATCAAGAAACAATGATGCATCGCGTCCTGTCAGAAAAGCGCAAATTCAAATGGTCATCGACCAAGCGATCTGCACCTCATCATCATCAATGTTATCCATCGACAAGTGCCATGAGATATTAAATTCATCAAATCAATCGTTCACCAAAGAAGAAGCCCGCATCATCCGCGAATGTCTCTACAACCTTGCAGACATCGCTATTAACGAAGTCAACCACAGAAATGGATAATCTCAGAGGAAAACGAGCGATTCTCTATCGAAGAGTGAGCACAACAGACCAACGTGTTTACGGCAACAGCCTTCATGCTCAGCGCGATGCTCTAAGAACATTCTGCCATACAAATGGCATGGAAATAATCAAGGAGTTCCAAGAGGACTATTCAGCGAAGGACTTTGAACATCGCAAAGTATTTCAGGAGTTACTCCGCTTTGCCCAAAAGCGGAAACACGAAATTGATTTCTTACTTGTCACTCAACAGGATAGATTCAGCCGTTGCCAATTGCAATCTCAACTCATGGTTAATCAGCTACAACAATGGGGCATTGAATTAAACTTCATACACAGTTGGGTCAATTGGGATGACCCCTACCAACATATGTCGAGGACCATACAAATGGCGATGCCAGAGTCTGAAAATTTGATAAGAGGTTATCGAACAAAAAACGGAATGCGACAGGCGCTCAAAGAAGGACGGTACGTCGGCCGACAACCAATTGGATACCTTCCTGGAAAGGATGAGGTTGGAAAGCCTCTGATGAAAGTTGACCCAGACAATGCTCCACTCATCACTGAACTATTCCAACGGTATGCAACCGGTCAGTTTTCTCAAGGACAGCTATTGAAAGCCCCACGTTTCCAAGCTCTCAAGCTATCCAAGAGCAATTTGAGTCGCATACTTTCGAATCAACTCTACGCAGGAATTGTTCCTGTTCCGCGTTTCAATAACGAGGAGGAAACCAACGTTCGCGGGTTGCATGAACCGTTGGTCACACGTGCAATCTTCCTAAAGGTTCAAGACATTCGCAACGGCAAGAAAAAACGGGCTCCAAAAGCGCAAAAGTTCAACGCAGAAATCCCGCTTCGAGGCCACCTCATGTGTCCCAAGTGCAGTCGAAATCTGACCGGTAGCGGATCGAAAAGCAAATCCGGCACAAAGCACTTCTACTACCACTGCAATTCACGTCTCGGATGCGACTACCGTGGCAGGCGACAAGAGCACCATAAGGCCTTCAATACGTTGTTGGAATCAATCCGACCCAAAGACGGTGTGGCGCAGCTATTTGAAGCGATTCTGAGGGATGAATTCAACACCCGACACAACTCAGCTGCATCGGAGCTTAAACAAGCCGAGAAGACGCTTGAAACGCTACAAAACAAGAAGGATGCTCTCCTGGACAAGCTACTTGAGGGAATCGTCAGCAATGCGGATTACCAGACCCATATCTCCAATCTTAACGGCAAGATGAATGAAGTGAATGCTCACATCGATCGCCTCAATGGAACGGATACGGGGATCGAAGACTTCATTCCATTCGGAATTGCGCTGCTCACCAACCTCGAAGCGGTATTCGAAAAAGCATCCGTTGAAACCAAACATCAACTATTGGGTTCGATACTCGCAGAAAAATTGGAGTTGAAGGCTGGAAAGTATCGAACCCCTGTCTTCAAAGAAGGGTTCGACCTCATCTTTCAGTCAGTCAGTCAGTTACAAGATGAAAAACCAAAAACGGGAGACCGCATCGCTGCAATCTCCCGTTTGGTACCCGGAGCGGGACTTGAACCCGCACGACCCTTCGGGTCAACAGATTTTAAGTCTGTCGTGTCTACCAATTCCACCATCCAGGCATAA